>NZ_SSOI01000012.1:0-131167 GCF_029873175.1 Pseudomonas sp. BN505 | reverse complement strand
GGCGTGATGAGTACTTCGCCGCGCTGGAAATAGCGTTGGTCCAGCAGCTGCAGAGCTTCGTTGATCAACGCATCTTCGTGGGCGCGCTGGGTCAGGGCGGGGTCGAGGGGCTCGACCAGGGTCAAGGGCGTGTTCATGAGCAGAGCCTCGTGTGCAGAAGCGCTCCGGGAGGAGGCCTCCGGTGTGTGGGATCAGGCGGTCACAGGCGGGTGAAACGATGACGGGTGCCGTGCAACGGGGAATGGCAGGCTTCGCAGGGGCGAGTGGAGAAGGGGTCGATGCCGACGCCGGTGTGCGGATCGAAATCGGCGCTGAGCGGCATTAGCGCCTGCAGCTCGATACGCATCTGCGCAATTCGCTGGTCGACTTCGACCTCGCTGTAGTACAGCGACAGCGCGCTAAAGTCGTCGTAGGCCACGGCATGCAGGCAATCCTCACAGAGCCAGTAACTCTCCATGGCAACCTCCGGGGATAAGAAAAGGCGCTCATGCGAGCGCCTCTGTGGTGGAGCATCCGTCTCAGGCAGGCTGCGTGGCCTGGTCCTGAGCCTGATCGGCACTGTGTGAAGGATTCGGCGCATGCTCTTCTGCCGCTTCGGACGGCAGTTCTGCCGAGGAAGCATCCTGCCGATCTGGCGCTTTGTAGGTGAGCTGACCGTTGACCTTGATCCACTCGATGAAGATCAGCCGACCTTTGAGGCTGGCACCGGGTTGGCCTTTGCGCTCACCTTTCTCGTAGGTGAAGGCGTCGACCCAAAGGTCGCCAATGCGAAACGCGATCAGCACCTTGCGTTCGGCACGGACATCCTCGAGGTGTTCGCGGATCAGCCGTTCGGCTTCACCGCCAGCGACCTTGCAGTCGAAGCGGGTGTACTCGACGTCATCCGACGCACCGTGCAAGGCGGCAATGTCGCAGGCCATAAAGGGCTGGCCTCGCCGCACTGGCACCTCACGCACGCGGTTCAAGTAACCAATGCCTTGGGTGTGCAGGTTGAAGTAGGTACTGGGGGCAGCAGTGTTTGCCGTGGTCATGGTGAATCTCCTGTTTGCGAGAAACGCGGATATTCACCGGCCCTGGCGGGGGTGAGTCCGCAAGGGAAGGTCAGGTGCAACAGCAGTGGTGTAAGAGCGCTCATCATCGCGGGGAGCGATAACCGTGCGAGCCGCCGAACGCTAGTCGCACTTTGGGAGGAACCACTCTGGAGAGAGCGTAGCCTTGCAGGTTCCGGCTACCTGGTGCTGTCAACGACAGCGCGGTGCAGTTCATCTATAGAACGGTGCGCAGCGCTCGTCAACAGCGGTTTTGACTGGGTTCAGAGGTGTGGACATGAGTGGAGCGCAGTGGACACAAACGCGTAAAAAAATAGCCCAACGGTCGTCGGGCTAGGAACAGAGAGGCCACCCTTGATCCGGCCCATTGACAGCGAAGTCATCGCTTCACTTCAGCTGTCGCGTCACCCTGATCAACCGACCCTTGTCGTGGCCTGGGTCGGGATAACTGGCACGCATCCGCGCACAAACGGCGCCCGTTTTTTCGCCGGCGGGCACCGGCACTGAGCATCGTCGCCGAGGCGGATGACCCCTGCAGCCTGCAGCAGGTCGCACGGGTCATCCGTCTCGAGAACCTTGGACATCTGGAACAGCGATACAGCGCGGTGAAAGAGGCTCCGAACTCAACGAGTCTGGCCGAGCTGCCCGGAGCGAATCGGCCTGGGGTCGCCAAACGGCGAGGGGCCTGTTCACTACATCAGGGACGGCCCCCAGCGTCAAGCAGTCAGGAACGCTTCGGTTTGGCGGGCGCCGCGCTGGCCTTCAACGGCTTGGTACCCTTGCAGTCGGGGTAGCGCACACAGGACCAGAAGTTGCCGGTGCGGCCTTTGCGCTGGCGCATGGGGCTTCGGCACACGGGGCAGGCTGGACCTTTCGAACGGGGTAGCTGCAGGTCCAACGAGGCCTGGCTGCGCACCACCTGGGTGAGCCAGGCCGATTGCTTGGCGAGAAACGCCTCGACACTCAGCTGACCGGTCTCGATCCGTGCCAGCGCCTGTTCCCATACCGCAGTCATCACCGGATCAGCCACCTCACGCGGAACGGCCTCGATCAACGTGTGGGCGGCCGCAGAGGCCGCTAGGCTGCGCTTTTTCTTGGTCAAGTAGCCGTGATCGATCAGGCCCTGGATGATCGCGGCGCGGGTGGCCTCGGTGCCGATGCCAATGCTGTCTTTCAACGTTTGCTTGAGGCGCACGTCGGCCACCTGGTTGGCGATGGTTTTCATCGCCTTGACCAGTGTGCCCTCGGTGTAGGGTTTGGGCGGCTGGGTGCGCTGCGTGTTGACCTTGGCGTCTCGCACACCAACCGACGCACCTTCCTGCAAGGTGGGGAGCCGCTGCGTTTGCTCGGTCGGTTCGCTGGCGTCGGCTTCGTCGATCACGGCCTTCCAGCCACGTACCTGGATCTGCTTGCCGCGGGCCAGCAACTGATCGGCCTGGCTGCGCAACTGCACCTGGGTCTTCAGGTATTCGTGTTGAGGCAGAAACTGCGCCAGGTAGCGGGCGCGGATCAGGGTGTACACGGCGCGCTCGCGCTCGGACAACTGATCCAGGGGGATCACCACGGCGGTGGGGATGATGCCGTGGTGGGCGGTGACCTTGCTGCTGTTCCAGGCGCGGGACCGCCGTGTCGGATCGAGTTCCTTGAAGCGCTGGCCAAGCATCGGGTCGGCTGCGGCCAAGGCCTTTAGTACACGCGGTACCTCGTCCAGCATGCTCTCGGGTAGGTAGCCACAATCGCTGCGAGGGTAGGTGGTGACTTTGTGGGTTTCGTACAGTGCCTGCGCCACACTGAGGGTTTCCTGCGCGCCCAGGCCGAGTTTGGCCGAACAGACCTCCTGCAGCGTGCCCAGGTCGAACGGCAAGGGCGGCCCCTCCGTCACGCGTTCAACGTCGACCCGCTCGACGTGTGCTGAACGCGCAGCTGCCAGGCGCCGGGCAGCCCGCTCGGCCGCCACCTGATCAACGCAGCGACCGGTATCATCGCAGTGTGCAGCAGGTGGCTGCCAGCGTGCCTCAAACTCAGCCCCGTCATCCCGCAGCACAACGTCCATGGTCCAGAACGGCCGGGCGACAAAGCTGGCGATGGCGCGGTCACGTTCAACCACCAGGCGCAGGGTCGGTGTCTGTACACGGCCCACGGGCAGTGTACCGTCGAAGCCGGCGCGGCGACCGAGCAGGGTGAACAATCGACTTAGGTTGATGCCAACCAGCCAATCGGCCCGTGACCGGGCGAGGGCACCGTGGTACAGCGGCAGGGTTTGCTCACCCGGCCGCAACGCCGCCAGGGCCCGGCGGATCGAGGCGTCGTCGAGGGCGGACAGCCACAGGCGCAGTATCGGCCCCTGATACTGGCAGCGTTCGAGGATCTCCCGGGCAATCATCTCGCCCTCGCGGTCGGCATCGGTGGCAATCACCACCTCGGTGCAGTTCTGCAGCAGCCGGCTGATCGCCTTCAGCTGCGCCGCCACCTTGGGCTTCGCCACCAGTTGCCAGTGCTGCGGGATGATCGGCAGGTGCTCCAATGACCAGCGCTTGAACTGTTGACCATAGGTTTCTGGCGGCGCGGTCTCCAGCAAGTGCCCCACGCACCAGGTTACGGTCACCCCCGTGCCCTGCAGGCAGCCATCGCCGTGACGATGGGCCTGCAGCACGCGAGCGATATCGCGGGCTTGGGACGGTTTTTCGCAAATGTAGAGGCGCATGACGTGGCCCTCTCGGTCAGGTACCGACAGGGTGGTCGCGTGACAGGGGAGCGCTAGGGAAAAGCTGAACTGGTCGAGATCATATCGATGTAACCACCAGCGGCGAGCGACTTACCGTTGCGAGAGGTGCGCGGTCACGGTCTGCAGAAGGTCCAAGGCAAATTGCTTGTCCGTCTCGCCAAGGTCCTTGATCAGTGGGGCAATCTTTTGCCCCTGGTCCTGTGGCCGAGGACTGATGGCCAGCAGCAATTCATCGGCCGGACATCCATACATATCCGCCAACTGCAGCAGCTTGGGCACGGTCAGCTCGACCTTGCCACGCTCCATGCGCGACACCGCTTCGGTACCGATCTCGAGGCGCTCACCGACTTGCGCCTGGGTAAAGCCCTGGGCACGGCGGTACTTGGCCAACTGGCGGCCGATGTGTTGTGGGCTAGGCTCTTTGACTGGCAACGGGGCGGCTCTCCAATTCAACCCGTTTGGTTGACCAGCCACCCGAAGATATGAACGCCCTGAACGGTTGACTATCGACCTATCAGGGCGTATCACCCAATGAGAGTACGGTGACCTGACCGTCACACGGAGATAGCGGATTGGACGAACGTGAGCAGCATGAAGCGGATGCGTTAGCGATCAAGGCCTGCGAGTTGTTCATGGCTACCCATCAGGAACCGGACGATCAGGCGGCGAGGGCCAGGTTGATCGCGTGGGTCAAGGAAGCGCCCGCGCACTGGCGGGCGTTCCTTGCCCTGGACCAGTACCTGGCGGAGGTCAAAGGGTTGATCGAGGGGGACGACCTGCATGGCGTCGCCCGCCGCGTGGGGCCCCGCGACTGAGCAGTATCGCGCTGAAGGGCACGGTTCCACTGACGTCCACCCGCTCAGGTCGACTTGCGGGTGGTTTTCTTGCCGGCCGGCTTGCGGCTGCTGCCCCCACTGTCACTGGCCTTTTCGCGCATGGATACGCCGGCCAGACGATGCGGCAGGATGCCGATGTGCCGCGCCTCAACCTTGAATGTCACCCGGGCATTGTCCTCGCTGTCTTCCCACTCATCCTTGACCGTTCGGCCCATGACCAGGACGCGCATACCTTTCTGGTACAAGGTGCTCCAGTGTTCGGCATCGCGGTGCCAGAGCTCGACCGGCGCCCAATAGCCGCCGCGATCTTCATAGCCGCCCTCGCGCGGTACCGGATTGTCGAAATAGACATTCAACCGCAGCAGCCGCTTTGGCTCGTCCGGGTTGTTGTTGAACTCCTGAAACTCAGGGGGACTGCCGATATTGCCTTCGCCAACAAAGAACGTGCTCATGGGTGTTTCTCCTCGGTGGTGGTATCGAAAAGGACGTCATCGGCATACGCGAGCTTGAGGGCGCCCATGAGGACCTGGCGATAGAGCGAGTTCAGGCTGCTCATCTGCAGGTTGAGGACGATCCGGTTGGCCTCCAGCTGGTACAGCGCCTGGCGCAACTCCGGCTGCAGCAACGGATGCGCCATCACCTGCTCCCAGACCTCCACGCCCATGCGCTTGAAGTCCGGGCTGCGCCAGCGGAGGAAGCATGCGCCCTGGGAGCTGTGCTGGACACTCAGTCGCAACTCGAGTAACGAGAAGGGTGGCTGCGCCATGATCGCCAGCATCGCGGCCATCAGCGTCTCGAGTTCGCCGCGCAGCTGTTTGATTGTCTCGGCGTACTGGAACAGCTCCCCCTTACCCTTAAAAGGCTTTAAAAGGCCTTTTAGAGAGGCACTGTGTTCAAACTCGCGATAGGCCTCGGATGACAGGCAATGGGCGATCGCTTCGGCCAGGGTCATGCTGCACCGCCTTCGGCGGGGGCGCCGGGCGAAGGTTCCACGTCGTCATCAAGTTGATCGGTCTCAGCGGGCAGTGCGGGCTTGGCGGCGCGCACGATGGGCGGCGCAAATTGCGAGCGTCGCGTACCTTCGAGAATGTCCTGAGGTGGGGTGCCGAACTTGTCGATGGCCTCGCGGGCGCGGGCGTTGTTGGCGGCCATGTCATCCCGGCTGACCCCGGCCAGTCGATACTGCTGCGCCATGCTGAACAGACTGCGCAGCAGGTGGGCGCCACGATCGATCCAGTGTTCCATGTCGACCCGGCCGATCAGCGCGGTGTGGTGGGCGAGCAGCACGCGACGCACCAGGCTGTCGTAGTCGGTCAGCAGGTAGACGGCGAGAAACCCCAGCTGGCTGCCGATGAACAAGGGCAGGGTGACAGGGTGGATGTTCAGGTTGTCGCCAACGCTGACCTGGGTGGGTAAATCCCGTTCGACCAGTTTGACTTGCTCGGTCAATGTCAGCAGCTCGGCCTTGGCCTGCAGTACCTTGTCTTCGAGTTGCAGCATGAACCAGTCGGCGAAGGGGTCGTCCTGACTGCTCGCCTGCTTGAGCAGGTTGGTCACGCTGATGTAGCCCGCCATACCCATGATGCCGAACACGCCTTCGCGTGCGGCACGGCCTTGCCACAGTCGTGCTGCGTGATGCGTGTGCAGGGTGAGGGTGATGCTGCTGCGCAGTGAACCCAGGTTGAGCTGGTAGTGGTCGACCATTGCCAGATCCTCGCCGTCGGAATGACGCCGACGATCTGCGCTCTCGGGCAACCTGGCAGTGATCAATGTGAACGCGATGGGCTCACATTGCCCCTACTCTCGAAGGTCCTCACATTGATGCCACTGTGATCAAATCCGCTGAGTGCCAACGCAGCTAACTATTTCATCTTGGCATTGGTCAAAGCTGCGACCTTACACCCATCACGCAGATCACACTCCTCGAGCGATTGTGTCTGGCTAGAAGACGTCACTGGAGTGATGCCACTGTGATCAAATCCATTGCGGTCCGCTGAACGTTGGAGACCTGGAAGACTCAGCGCGCTGTTACGTTGCCCCGCTCACGACACCGCAGCGAAGCTTGAGCTGCTCTAGGTACGCCTTGGCCAGCGGCGAGGCCACCCGGCTTCCGGACTCCCGTGAGCGCTCATCAGCTGGCTCTGGCGGGCGAATGCGCTTGCGCGGTGCTAGCGGGGCATCGCTACGGGCGGCCCACAGGGTGAAGTCCCCTTGGCACGCCCGCTTGATCAGCCCCAACAGATATGCAATCGGCTTGCGAATGTCGCCGCGGCTGCAGCGAACGGCTGCTTCATTGATCACCGCTTGTCGCTGTTCGGGCTCGAGCTGGCGCAGCGCCTGGACTGCCCGGCGCTGTTCAGTCGGGCTCAACTGCAGACCCTCTGGCCAAGCGGCGCTGCCACTGGCCGAGGCGGGCGGTACTGTACTTTTTTTGCTTTGTTTTTGTACGGTACGGTCGTGCGCTGGAATCCGAACGGCAGCCGGAGCCGGGACATTCGCGCTGGGTTCGGAATCGGTCGAGGACGCTGTGGCAAACCGAACGCTGTACGCCTCGCCTCGTTCGGAATGCTCGGCATGGCTGTCGTCCTGCAGCGGCAAGGCCTGTTGAGCGCCTGATGCGGGGAGCGAAGCCATCATGGCCAAGGCCTCGTCAGTCACCTCTGGATCCGCCCGTAGCTCCTGGAGGAGGTGTTGAGCGAGATCGCGCACGCCTTTGGTGGCATGGGACAGGTTTTGGCAGATCAGGGGCAGGTAACCGGCATCTTGGTCGATGGCTTGTGCGGGTGACAGCGGCGCGTCGTGCAGTACGTAGACACAGCCGCGCAGGCAACCCTGCGAATCGCGATATCGTTCGCTCAGGCTGAGCCAGCGGGTAGCGCGCAGCACGTTCAGCGCGCGGGCGATGGTCTCGCGTGAAGCCTGCGCACCACAGGGGCTGGTCGCCAGGTACGGCTGAAGGTCCTGATACCGTGGGGTACGCATTTGCCGTTCGGTGATCAACCAGCGCAGCACCAACCAGAGATTGCGCTCCACGGGTGTGAGCCGGCGATCCTGCAGCAATCCCCGCGGTAACGGATCGTGGCTGCCGTAGTACACGAAGCATGGCCCCTCAGCCAGCGCACGGGCGGCCCTGGCTTGTTCGGCCTGCTCCAGACAACGCTTGAGCGTGACCATGCTCTGGCGCACCACATCAGCCCAGTCCACGGTGTAGAAGTTCAGCATGGGATACCTCCGTATAGCTCGATCTGCTGCCAAATCAGGGTCAGGCTGATCTGTTGTTCCTCGGCCAGCATCATCATCGCGTCCAGCGGCTCGCTGTCCGGATCTTCAGCTCGCAACTGGCGCCAACGGTTCCACACGGCATGTTCCTGGGCTTCGCTGAGCTGGACAGGGCGGCCGCGATGGGTCTCGATCTTCAGGATTCGCCGACGCAACGCCGTGTCGGAGTGGTCGAGGCCGAAGCAGCGGTACATGATGTTCGAGCTCGCCCCAAGCTTGAGGGCACGGTTGATCAGCCGCTCGTTCAGTTCGTCGCGTTCGGCCTGGGCGATCAGGCGACGCAGCACCGTGGTGTCGACCTTGATCTCGACCCAGGCGATCGTGGTATGCGCCAGGTGGGACAAGGTGGTGGGCGGCAGCGACTGGAGCACCTCGATGTCCTCGTCGCCGAGGCCCAAGGCCTTGCACCGTTGCAGCCGGCCATGGCGCAGCTCATGCAGGACCTGGTTCAACATGGCGTGGTTCAGCAAATTGAACGACGTGCTCATGCGGCACCTCCGGGGGTCAGCGGGTGGACGACAGCGTGAGTTCGATCAGGCGTCGAGAGAGCCGGATAAGTGAAAACAGTTGCGCCAATTGAGGATCGGGGAGCCGCTCAATCCCGATCGCGAGCGGTGGGCGCTCGATCAGTGGCAGGTCGTAGGCACCCAGCAGCAGTTGGCCGAACAGCGCTGCCGGAAGTTGCTGCCGTTGCTCCCAAGCAACGTCATCCTGCACGCGCAACAGTGCGCCCAACAGCAGCTGAATCCCGGTGCGGTGGGGTGTCGAAGGCGTTGCTGTATCGGGCGCCAACGAGAAACCCAGGCCTTCTTCCGTGGCGCAGACCATGTGTGGTGCATTGGCGTAGCCAGCCAGTTCGCTGGCCAGCTGCGCGCAGGCTTGGCGCAGTTGCACCAGGTCTTCCAGAGCCGGCGGTATCGGCCAGATGGTGTCCAGTGAGTCGGGCAAGCACTGAAGCCCAGCATTGCCGAGATTGGCAGGCCGAGCGGGCGGTGGCGGAGTTGGACTATATACCTGTTCTCGGGCGGCGGCGGGAGGCTTCGTCTGGTCTGCCTGTTCGGGTTGTCTGTCAGCGGGTTGCAGAGGGCAGGCCGGTTCCGGTGAGTGGAGCCCCGTGGGAGATTCAGGCTCACTGCCGGAAGTAGCATCGGTGTCTTGGCCCACGCTCAGCGGGGGAGACAGGGACATGCCGGACGTAAGTGGCTGACGTGATGGTTGGCCACTATCCTGGATCAGCTCCAACGCCAGCAGGCGTGGTGACTGGTCCAAGGATTTCGCCATCTGTGCGAGCAGTTCGTCCTGCAGCTCGGCGGTGTCCAGCTCGGCGGTTGTGCAGTCGAACGTGGACAGCACCTCCAACCATAGCGCGGTGAAATCCAACTGTGTCGCAACGTATCGATTCCACACCGATTCGGCACGTCGACGCAGGCTAAGGGTTCGCTCGATCGAAGGTCTGCCTAAGCCGGCGTACAAGGTCTGCGGGATAGCCGGCAGCAGGTGCTCCAGCGTGTCCAGCATCCGGCTGATGTGCGATTGCGAGATCGGGTAGCCGCCGGCGGATAGTTGCGCCGCCAGTTCGCGTTGACTCAGGCTACTGCCGTCTATCAGCAGCATGTCGCGGAACTTGGCCACGGCCAGTGCACGCTCGATGAAGGTGAGTTGGCCGTGCAGGTCACTTTCGGCCAGATGGCCCAGCAGCGTATGCAGTTCCGACTGCCAGGGGCGAAACAAGCAGTGGATGCGGAAGAAGCGGTCCTCGCGGGTTTCCTGCCACAGCTCACCGAGGATACTCAGGCGGGTGTTGCCACCGTTGCGGATGATGAACTGCGGCTCACCGGGTCTGCGTGTGATGGACGGGGGCTGATCCAGGCCGCGGTCGCGGATGGAGGCCTTCAATTCCTCGTATAACGGGTTACGGATGAAGCGCGGGTTGTGCTCGTAGGGCCGCAGTTGCTCCAGGGTCACGACCATCGGTGTATCGCAGTCGGGATCGGTGGGCGGCAGCTGTGTTACCCGCTGTGGGAAGTGCCCGTGCTGGAGCTGGCGCGTGATGTCTTCGGAGGTTGGCGGTTTCATGAACTTGCCCTTGATCTGTCAATGCAGACGGACTGCCCAGGCCTTTCCGATCGGCCGCGTGAGTGAGGCAGCGAGGGATGAACGTGGCACTAAGCTGGTCGGCCGGTGATGCATTCCACTGAGGCAACGCTGTTGGGATAAGAGCGCGCACGGATCCTGGTCTGGGCCAGTCGCTGCTCCCACTCAGGGAACAGTTCATTGGCCAGTGCCCGCATGACATCGGCCGCGCAGCGACTGCGCGATCGAGGGGCGGCTTTCGACTCGACCCGATGCACCGGCAGTCCCAATGACGCGGCATTGAGGTACGCGACGCGATCGGGAATCACCGTGTTGCAGACGCTGACATGCGGGTCGGCGGCAAAGGTGTTGCGCAGGCTCTGCATGATCAGGCAGGTGTCCCGCCGATTGGCGTTCACCTGATTGAGCAGCAGTTTCACCGGGGGCAAGTCCACGCCAAGGTAGCGGTAGGGTTCCAGCTCTTCGAACAGGCCGAGCGTGCCGCGGCGCAGTTCGCGTGCCGCGAGCATTTCCGGTGGCAACGGGCATAGCGCACAATCGGAGGCGAGGATGGCCATTTCCACCACCACGCTGCGCGCGCCCTGGGTGTCGACGATCAGCACATCGTACTGATCGGCAAATGCGGGTAGCAGGTTGCGCAGGCGCAGTCGGCCATCGGGCGCGTGCAGCAGTACGGTGCCCAGGTGGCCCGCGCGGTCGTTGGAAACGATCAGTTCAAGCCGCGGGATAGCGGTGACGGAAATGATCTGCTCGGCAACCGTGAGCCGCTGCGAGATCAGTTCGTAGCTGCCCGCTTCACGTGACTCGCACAGGGCGTAGTAGCTGGACAACGTCGGTTGACTGTCCAGGTCGAGCAGCAGCACCTGCAAGCCGGCGTCGGCAAGTAGGCCGCCGAGGTTGGCGGCAACCGTGGTCTTGCCGGCGCCGCCCTTGGTCGAGATCAGCGAAAGGACTTTCATGGCACTACTCCCGAACAGACAGGCGATCCTGAACCCACTGCTCGATCTCCAGCGAGTCCCAACCGACCGCACGGGTGCCGATGCGCCGGCATTGCGGGAATAGTCCGGCCTTCATCAGGTTGTAGATGTGTGAGCGTTTGAAGCCGGTTTTTTGTTCCACCTCATCGCGGCGCATGATGTGGCGATCGGCGGAAGCTGGGGCAGGGCTGGCAGGTTGCATTCTGTCACTCCTTAGCGCCATGTGGCGCGCAGTGGGATGTGACAGTCAGTGAAGGCCCGTTGGTTTAGAAAATCATTGCCAGGCAATGGCGGTCATTGCCTGGCAATTCGATGTTCTGCCTCTACCGCCTGGGCTAACAGACGGCGAGCCTGTGCAAATTTCCGATCAAGGGTGCGTTTGCTCAACCCAGCAATACCGGGGAACAGCGTAGTGATGGCATCGACTACCGCAGTCTGGGTCTTGTAGATTGATCGCGGTTGGCCGCTTTTCGACTTTTCCAGCATGATCGCGAGCAGGGCCCCAATAATCGTGTGGTGCACCTTGGTGGATGCCTCGGATGCAGGCCCAGCCGCCTCGAATTGTGATGCCAATTCGTGCTCTTGCTTTTTATAGGCAGCCATCTCTTCGACGAGCGAATCAAAAGCCTGATGCATTTTTTCGTATTCGCGCGCGTAGAAGTCTCGCTCGGCTTGCACAGCCAAAAAAACGCTGAGATTCACGCACTCAAGGTGGTCGGTGTTCTTGGGAAATAGAAACGCGGGCTTATCTTCAGGGTGGTTCAGCGCAAACCACGTCCGTAGATCCGGCCGACGAATAGACCAATACACGCGTTCGGAGGGGTTGTTAGGCGTAATCGGACCTCCTAAGAAGGTTGCCGGTAGCTCACCGCAGGCTACAGCCTCGTATATTTGTTCTACATGAAAGTGAAGGTCGGGCCACTGTGGAAAATGCTTTAATAGCTCACCGGAATGAGCAATCTCGACCTGCAATATCTCCGCTGTGTGGTTGGCGAGGTCGCACCAAAGGATGGCGGCATCGATAGGGTGATAGCAGCTCCTAACTGAGTCCATAGCTAACAGCCTCCTGCTGAAAATCCTCCTGACCACTGACAGGGGTGACGGCTGTCATCCTCGCAGATTTCAATATGCTCCTTTGGATCCAATGTTGATGACCTGAGGTTTTTTAATTGGTTCGGCTTGTTGATTGTGTTCACGACGGGTTTCGACGCGGTTAGCCAGCCTCATCTCTCGCAGAAGCAGGGATGGGAGGCGGGTAATTTGGTGCTTGCATACTGGGCGCCCCTGAACGGAGGGAAACACGACCCCGTATACGCCCAAATATGCGTTTCAGGCGTTTGTATAAGCGCGCTTAACCAAGTCGTCCGGCATACGATCCGCCAAGCTGTAGTCCAGTACATGACGCGCCTGAGTGCTGAGTACGATTGCCAGATACAGCCATCCCTTCTTGGTGGCGATGTACGTAATTTCACTGATCCAAGTGAGCGTAGTGGTGGCTATTGGTCGTACAGGGTTTGAAACCGCCTTTGCATTTACCTTGTTTGTGCTCCTCATACATGTGCCTGCTTGCGTAGAGCTTCGACTAATCGCGGTCGGCCCTAGGTGTTTCGGCTGGCCGCTTTGCGCAAATCAACGCGGATCTGAGCATCGCGATCTGGGCGCCCCTGGCGATGCTGATAGTCGTCGAAACCTGACACTTAAACTGGGCCTGCCCGGTGACAACGTTCGCGAGGACTTGCTTGTCGCCAAGGGAGAGATGGTAGGCTCATCGGCTACCGGTGTGCCTCGCGACCAGTCAATTCAATGCCCTAGAGAAAAAAGTCTTCTACCAATTTCACCCAGCACGCAGAGCCCAGGCTGATCAGTTCATCATTGAAGTCATAGTGCGGGTTGTGTACCGAGCAGCCATGAAATTCGCCTTCACCGTTGCCGAGCATGAATTAGCACCCCGGCACTTCGGTGAGCATCCACGCGAAATCCTCGGTGCCCATTACCTTGCGACCGCGGGTATTCACCTTCCCGTCCTTGAATAGCGGCGTTAGGCTCTTTTGCACGAAGGCTGTTTCGTTGGCATGGTTGATCAGTGCGGGCGCCAGCGGGGTAAAAGACAATTCGATCTTAACGTTGAACAGCACCTCGTGGCCTTGGACAATCTCCATGAAGCGTTGATTAATCTTGTCCTGGGTCTGTGGGGTGTCGGTGCGTACGCTGACCAGCATCGATGCTTCATCGGGGATGATGTTATACACGCTGCCGGCCTGGATCATGCCGATGCTGAGGACTGCGAATTCCTCCGGCGCCAGGTTGCGCGACTTGATAGTCTGGATGGCGTTGATCAAGCTCGCCACCACCGGCACCGGGTCGATCGAAAGCTCTGGCATGGCGCCGTGGCCGCCCTTGCCGGTGATGTTGATACTGACCCGCTCGGAAGACGCCATCACCGGCCCCGGCTCGATCACCACCGTGCCCACCGGGTAGCCCGGCATGTTGTGCAGGGCGAACACCGCATCGCAGGGGAAGCGGCTGAACAACCCGTCGTCGATCATCGCCTTAGCCCCGCACAGGCCTTCTTCGTCAGGCTGGAAAATCAGGTTCACGGTGCCGTCGAAGATGCTGGCAGTGGCCAGGCGGTAGGCTGCCGCCAGCAGGATCGCGGTGTGCCCGTCATGGCCGCAGGCGTGCATGCGGTTGGGGATGGTGCTGGCATGGGCGAAGCGGTTTTTCTCCTGCATGGGCAGGGCGTCCATGTCGGCACGCAGGCCGATGCGGCGCGGGCCATCGCCTTTTTTCAGCACGCCGACCACACCATGGCCACCGATGCCGCGGTGCACCTGGTAGCCCCATTGTTCCAGCAACGAGCCAACCAGCTCGGCGGTGGCTGGCGTTTCCAGGCCCAGTTCCGGTGCTGCGTGGATCTGGTGGCGAATGGCAATGAAGCGCTCTGCGTCGAATTCAGTGGCTTGAGTAGTCATGGGTCAGTCTCGTCCAGTGTTTTCAGGGAGTAGTTTCAGGCACACCAGGCTTACCGCGCCCCCGGCCAGCAGGTAGAAGGCCGGGGCGGTGGGGTCGTTCAAGGTGGCGGTCAGCCAGGCGGCGATCAGCGGGGAGAAACCGCCGAACAGGGTCACCCCGACGCTGTAGCTCAGCGACATGCCCAGGCCGCGCTGCGACTTGGCGAAGGATTCCATGATCATCGCCAGGAACGCACCGCAGCCAACGCAGCCCGGCAATACCAGCAGGGCGACGATCAGCATGGCGCTGTACAGGTTGGTGGTGTGCGACAGCAGGTACAGCGCCGGCCAGCCGGCGAGCACCGGCAGGCTGATGGTCCATACCAGCAGCTTCTTGCGCAGCCGATGCCGGTCGGCATAACGCGCGGCGATCGGCGAGATCAACGCCAGGCACGCGCTGGCAACGCAAGCGATGGCCAGGGCGCTGCGTTGCGGGTAGTGCAGGGTGGTGATCAGGTAGGAGGGCATGTAGAAGATGAACAGGTACATGCCGATGGTGCCGCTCGCCAGAAGCCCGGTGGACAGGATGATCGAACGCAGGTCGAAGCCCTCGCGCCAGTGCTGCCTGGCCTGCGGGCTGGCCTCGAAGGTTTCCGGCACGCAGCGGCGGATGTACCAGCCCACCGGGCCGATCAGCAGCCCGAGCATGAACGGCAGGCGCCAGCCCCAGCTTTCCAGGTCTTCGCTGCTCAGCACGCTGGAAAGCAGCAAGCCGACGCTGGCGCCCAGCAGCGCCGCGTAACCCTGGCTTGCAGACTGCCAGCTGACATTGCGGCAGCGTTGGGCGGTGGCGCTCGACTCCATCATCATCACCGAGGCAGTACCGATTTCGCCGCCGGCAGAAAAGCCTTGGATCAAGCGCCCCGCCACCAGCATCAAGGTGCCGAATACGCCCATCTGCTGGTAGGTGGGGGCAAAGGCGATCAACGCCGTGCCGATGGTCATCAGCAAGATGGTCAGGGTCAGGGCCGCCTTGCGCCCCTTGCGGTCGGCCATGCGGCCGATGATGAAGGCGCCGACCGGGCGCATCAGGAAGCCTGCGCCGAACGCGGTGAGCGACATCAGCAACGAGGCGATGGGCGACTGCGCGGGGAAAAAGTGCTTGGCGATGATCACAGCGAAGAAGCTGTAGATGGTGAAGTCGTACATCTCCAAGGCGTTGCCCAGGGCACAGGCCACGGTGGCTCTGCGTGAAGCGCCGGTGGAACGATCAGGGCTGGACACCGCGACCGCCAGTGGGGTGTCCGTATGCAAGGTGCTCATGACTGCCTCCCGAAACATTTGCGTGGTCGCAAGCACTATCGAGCAAGGGAGAGGGGGAATCACTTGCCTGTTGAGTAGGCAATTAACCAGCAGGCATGGCCTTTGTGCGCTGGCCTGCACATTGCGCTTCATCGCAGTGCAGGCGGGGCGCAATACAGGCTGCGATGCACCAAAGGGTCGCTTGTCGTTGGCCCTTGCAGGGCGATGGCCCGGCTCGCTGCGGCCTTTTGGCAGCATCTGGCAGGCCAAGGCATACGTTATCGAGCGCAGGGCATAACGACTGGGCATAACCTCGGCACAAGGGTAATTTCCGCTGCATTTTATTTTGCGAAACGCTGAAGCCACCTGATCGCAAGCTCTAGGAGCTTTGGCATGAGCAAGTCCCCTGTGTGCACTGCAACACTGGCAGCCCTGGTAGTCGGCGTAGGTTTGCCGGCAACCGGTCTTGCCGAAGGGTTTCCGGCTATCGGCCGGGTGGCCTCGGGTTTTGGCTACTACAACGTCGACAAGGGCTTCGATGACAAACTCAAGGTCTACGGGACGCTGGACGCATTCGTGAACTACCAGGACTCCGACCACCACTCAGGTTACCGGCTAGCCGGTGGCGGCGCCTGGACCAACAAGGTAGGAGTGTACATGCGCAAGGCCGTGGATGCCGACACGGTGCTGGAGCTGGACGTGGAGGAAGGCTTCAACCTCAACCGCGATACCCTCGGCGAGCACTGGAAGCAGGTTGGCACCCTGCGCCTGGCGGTGGCGGCGCTGCGCACCCGCGAGTACGGCAAGCTTGAATTCGGCAAGACCTACGGCATGGGGCCGCCAACCTTCGCCGACCCGTTCCTGGCGGTATATGGCTCACCCTACACCTACCTCACCGCACCGCCTGCGGGCAAAGGCGCCTACTACCTGGACCTGCGGCCAAAGCACACCCTGGCCTACACCACGCCCAAGTTCGCCGGGGTAAGCCTTGGCAGTGCGCTGAGCTTTGGCTTCGACGATGCCGCCAGCAGCGGCCGCACGCTGCGCGGCAAAGGCGTGAGCGTGCAGTACGCCGATGCCAGGTGGATAGTGCTGGCGTCGTACAACGATTACCTGAGCGACCCGTGGAACGACAACGGCAACCCGCGCCAGACCCACAACTACCTCAAGGCGGCTTCGCTGTTTCACGACTTCGGGCCGCTGGCCACAAGCCTCAGCTGGCAGCGCCAGGATGTCGACTACCCCGGCACCCCCAGCATGACAGCGTGGTCGGTAGGCGTGTCGGCGCCTGTCGGCAAGGCCGATGTGGCTCGCTTGTCACTGGTCAAGCGCGAAATAGATGCCGGCGACAAGGATGCGTTCGGCGTCATGCTTGGCTATGACCATTTCCTGCGCCCCAACTGGGCTGTCTATGGCCGTTTGGCGTTCATCCGCAACCGGCCCGACGCGTCAGTCACTTATGCGGGTATTCGCGTTAATGAGCCGGGTGATGACCCTCAGAACGTGTCGATCGGCATGTATTACCACTTCTAGTCCACGCGCTCAGGCTGGGCCTGCATCGCCAATTTGTTCTTGAGGTTCAGAAACAGATCCTTGGCTGGTGAGGTCAGGGCGTACCGGTCAACACAAACCAGGTAAATGGGGTAGTCCGGAACGATCTCATCAAGGTTGACGCAAACCAGGCCCTGCATGGCTCCCATCGTGCTACTCGAAGTGGCGACCTTGCTCAATGTCATGAAGGCATCGGCGCTTTTGATCAAATTCATTGCCAAGAGTATGGCTGTACATTCGGTCACCTTCAGCGGCGCGTGGATGTCGTTGAACTCGAACATCTGGAAAAACTGCGAGGAACGGTCGTCAACTTCATCCAGGCTGATCCAGTGAGAGTGTTGCAGCTGGCGCAGCGACCGCGCATGGCGCAAGGGATTGCTGGAACTGCACACCACCGCGCCCTCTATGCGTTGGACCGCTTCCCAGTCGAGGTTCAAGCGTTGAGTGTTCTGTTGCGAGGTCAAAGCGAAGTCGAGGTTGCCGTCGCGCAGCCGTTGCAGAATCACGCTGGGTCGTTGCTCGATCACCTTGAGCCGTACCCGCGGATTCTTGATACGAAAGTCGTTAAGGCATTGCTCGAAGCCCGGCAGCATGGCCGTCAGCGAAGTCACGCCGATGGCCACCTCGCCCACGGCGACATCATGGATGTTGTCGACCTCGACCTGCAGTCGTCGCATGCTCTCGATCATCATTTGCGCATGGCGGATCACCCGGCGCCCTTCCTCGGTCAGTGACATCCCTTTATAGGAGCGCTGCAGCAAGGTCAGGCCCAATTCATGCTCCAGTTCCTTGATCGAGCGACTCAGAGCAGGTTGGGTCACGTGCAAAACCTGGGAGGCTTCGTTGATGCTACCGCATTGACTGATGGCGACCAGTGCTTTGATTTGATGCAGTTTCAAGGGGGGAGCTCTCATGGAGGATTCAGGTTTTACCCGAAGCAAGATATTGGCCAGAGTGCATCGACGGCGGCCACCAGTAAGTTTCTACTGGTCCTGAGTGAAAGTTCTAGGCGATCAAACGTCTTGCTTGAGTCCTCTCAATTCTGCTTAAGGATTTTTGATGTCATGCAACGAAATGCCACTGCTTGCAATGCAGTTAACGATGCCGTGCGCCAGGAAGCTCTGCAGCGCGCAACTGATCGGCCGCTGACGCCTACGCACTGGTCGGGAGTAACCTGGCTGCCGATAGGCGTGCTCAAGGTGGTGAGGCAGCGGGGCAATGGCAGTTGCGGTTTAGCGGCGCAAACGGTAACAGCCGCCGGCGCAACTGGTAATCCGCTGATCCGTCGGATTATCTTTTCTCTCACGCTCCTCACCTTGGGAGGCTGCGATTCAAAGCAGCAACTGGAAAAGCAGGTACGCCATGCGGTTTTGAGTAACCCGAAGGTTCTTCACACCGATACCGTGGAATTGCAAAGCCTCGGCCGCTCACAGGACGGGCGCTACACCTGCGGCCGTATCCGGTTTGACGCTGAGGGTGGCAGAACTGCTTATAGCCCATTTTTCTTCGACCCCCGACGCAGGGAGTTGATCATCGCTCATGACAGAGCCAGTCTGCACCGCTATCTGCGCCGTTGTGCAACCATTCAGATCGCTCAGTAAGCTGATCTCAAGGTGGGAGGCGCCTGCCCATCAGGCTGCCCGAATCTTCGGTATTGATGGCGGCTGATCGTGCCAGAGCTGACCGCTCATCCAAATTTTTTTGCTGAAAGCTTACCGAAAGCTCGTTGTGGAAACCTGTTGTTACATCCTCGAAGCCTTCCGAGGATGCTGCCCACGCGCAGCCTAATCCAATTACAAGAGTGGCTTCCATGAACAAGCAAACTACCGAGGTCGGGGTTGAACAGTCGACCATGCGCAAGATGGGGATTCGCCTGATTCCCTTCTTAGTCCTGTGTTACTTCATTGCCTACATTGACCGAGTCAACATTGGCTTTGCTGCCCTGACCATGAATCAAGATCTTGGACTCACTGCCAGCGTCTTTGGGTTCGGCGCCACACTGTTTTTTGTCGCCTACGTCCTCTGCGAAATGCCCAGCAACATGGCCATGGAGCGTTTCGGGGCGCGCCGCTGGATCGCCCGGATCATGATCACCTGGGGCATCGTCGGATTTTGTTCGGCTTTTGCCGTCGGCCCCATTTCCTATTCGGTATCGCGATTTTTACTCGGGGCTGCTGAGGCAGGCTTCTTCCCTGGCGTGATCCTCTACCTCTCCCAGTGCATCCCTAAAGCGTACATGGCACGTGTAGTGGCAATCTTCATGGTGGCCATTCCGCTGTCCAACTTCATTGGCTCGCCGCTGTCGGCCGTGTTGCTGAAAATGGACGGGATTGCCGACTTCGCGGGTTGGCAATGGCTGTTGATGCTGGAGGCTCTGCCGGCAATTCTGTTGGGCCTGCTGGCCTTGAAGGTATTGCCCAATCGTCCCAGCGAAGCGAAATGGTTGACACCCGCCGAGCAAGCGTGGCTCAGCCAGCAACTGTCGGCGGAACGTGCTGCGCGAGGCAGCGGCGCTCAAGAGCCCGCGCACACGGTGAGTGGTATGCTAAAAGCGGTGCTCACCAACAAGTACATCTGGGTGTTGTCGATCATCTACATGGGCAGTTCTGCAACCAGCAACACGCTGTCGCTGTGGATGCCGCAGATTCTCAAATCGTTCCACCTGTCCAACATGCAGACCGGTCTGCTGAACATGATCCCGTTCGGTATCGCGGCAGCGTTCATGATCTTCTGGGGCATGCAGGCCGACAAAAGCGGCGAACGCATCAAAGCCACGGCCCTGCCACTGGCAATCACAGCGCTGAGCTTCGCCGCAACTTTGTTCACCGACTCCCTGAGCGTCACTTTGGTATTGCTGACCATGGTGTTGATGGGCAACTACGCCATTAAGGGACCGTTCTGGGCCCTGTGCTCTGAAACTCTGCCGCCAGCGGTGCTGGCCACGGGCATTGCGGCAATTAACACCTTTGCTCACCTGGGCACAGGGGCTATGAGCTCGGTCATCGGCGTGCTGCGCGATCAGACCGGTAGCTTCCCTATGGCATTGCTTCCACTGTGCGCCTTGACAGCAACTGGATCATTGTTGGTATTCATCATTGGGAAGAAGAATCGGCGCGTCGTGGCGACCTCTCGTTTTAGCAGTTGAGGGATTACCCTACGTCGTGAAGTCTAGTGGTGGCAGGGGTGAACTGCTTCGCTCGATATACGCCAACCTTCGTAAGCTTTCTGCCGCAGAAGCGGGGCCCTGCAAGCAACGGCTTGTGCCCTGCTTATGCAATGCTACGTAAGGGGGCAAGTTGGAAATTTCGGAACTATTTGCTGAAGCTCACCAGGGGCGGAAGCAGCTGGTTACGACCGAACGCTATCGACTCATAGCTGCCGCTTCTCGGGACCAGCTCGCTATCACAGCCGCACAGAGCATGGCATTATCAGAAAATAGTTGATTTAACTGCACGGGCAGCTCTACGCTCCGGCAGTTTTATTCAGGTACATCCTCTTCAGACAACTGGTGAAGCTGATTAACAATGCAAGGGTACTATTGCAGTTGCACTCGACGGATGGCTGTATTGATATGGAGTTGCGACGCAAAATTATCGTGTGTGCAGTAATGCCGCTAACTATAAGCAGGGGCTAGCGGCATAGTTGATATTTGGAGAGCACGAAAGCCAAGTGGTATCCGGTGAATACGCTACTCAGTTCTTCGCTGGGATCACGCCGATCATGTTGTTCTTAGCAGTGCTTAGCCAAAGTTCCCTCCCAACCTCGATTGCACCAGTGCCGACGCTCAAGCCGTTATACACTCCGGAGGGCAGCAATGGCTGAACCTTCATCGATTTTGGGTCAAGAACGCTTATTTGTGATTTTATATTTGGGCAGGTTTCTACCGCTGAGCCTAGACATTTGAATATTTCGGTAACGGAGCCGGGCTGCCCGCCGATGTAAATAGATTGGCTGTCCGGTGCCCACCGAATGTTGTCAGGGTGGAAATCAGTTTTTACCGTTTTGGCAATGTAGCTATTGCCGCTATGTTCGAGACGAAGAATGCTATTGTCAGCCCACAAGTTGATAAATTGAGTTTTACCATCTCGTGTGGACAATAGCCCGTTCGGTCCAGACAGACCTTGGATATTCTTGACCTCAGTGTACCCCGCGGCAGCAGTCCAATGGTAAAGGACTCCGCTTGGCCTATCCGCCGCTAAAATGCTAACTCTTTTAGGATCGGTGGGGTTCCATAAGCTTGTGGCGTAGAACTCGTTGCTGTTTACCCCGGCGACGGCATCTAAGTAAGCAGTTTTGGGTGCTATCGCACAGCCAATCCAAGTGAGAGAAGGCTTTCCTTCTGCATTTTGTGAGACTGCAAAAGCTTCTACGCTTTCCCTGCCGCCATGATTGACTACAAGCAAACGATTTTGTTCAGGGTAGTAATCGAGCCCGTGGGTCGACATCTTCTTGAAGTCAGGTGCCCCTGGGCACATCGGAAAGGCGTTCTTGTCCGGTGCGGAAGCAATGGATGGCAGCAAGTCCTCAAATGATCGGTTCTTGGCGTTGAATAGGTAAAGATGGGTGGGGTTGCTCGCTCCCGAATAGCTAGTGCCTATTACCCAGCTCTTGTTAATAGCAATCAAGTCCTCGACGTTGCTGACGCCCTTGATTGGTTGCAATTGTGACGGATCGAAGGTTTGCGCTGATGCCACATTGGCCAAAATAGACGTGCCTAGTGACACTGCTAAAAGTTTATAAGTAAGAGCTTTCGACATATAGGGGCACCTCAGTCATCGTGTTTTTTAGGAGCGCGACTATAATGGTGATGTTGGGTCGCCAGGTCGGCGATGCTTAGAGCTTCTACCGATCTCCTTTCACTTAGATTAAAATTAGCACTATGATTTGGCAACGGTGATTTTGATGAAGAGCGAATTCAATTCTAGTGAATTTAAAGATTTTGATCTCAATTTGCTACTAATATTGTCTCTATTGGTTCAACAAAGAAGCGTTCAGAAAGTTGCTAAAATCATGAAGGTGGGGTCGCCAGCTATCAGTATGGCATTACGCAGGCTACGTTCCGCCTTTGGAGATCCACTACTTGTAAGGAGCCGTACAGAGATGCTCCCTACGCCAAGGGCTGTTTCAATCGCGACCATGGTCGATCCATTTTTGAAGGCCTTGCACAGCCAATTGACAAGTCGTGATGAGTTCGACCTTAAATCCATTCAGCGTACTGTCAGAATTGCAATGGCTGATGATTTAGAGGTGGTGCTTTTTCCCGCACTTCTAGAGGTCTGTCTGCGGCTCGCGCCAAAAATTACCTTGTTGGTATTGGACAGTAATTATGAAACAGCTGATGAGGCAATTCAGTCACTGCGAGCAGATATTGTACTGACGGCAGTTCGGTGTGATCAACTGGTCGAAGCACCGCACAAAGTACTCTATAAAGAGCGCTTTGTAAGCCTGTATGACCCTCAGTCAGTTTGTGCGCCAATTGATTTGAGGACATTTATTACTACCCCTCAGGTCCAAGTCTCTCCCCAAGGGCGGATGAATGGAATGCTCGACTCGCACTTGCAGGAGATGGAAGTTTCGCGGAGATTGGTAGGGTCGGTGACGCGTTTCAGTACGGTTCCATCTGTTCTTCAACAAGTGCCGGTTCTGTGTAATGTGCCAAAAAGGACTGGCGGAAGGCTTGCAAAAATGTTTTTTTTGGAAACTTCTGATCTACCCTTCGAGTCTCCAGAGTTTAATATAGTCCTTGCATGGCATCCTGCGTTGAATGATGATCCTTTGACAGAGTGGTTTGCTGAGAATGTGGTCCGATTACTGGATGAGTTGAGTTGATTGGTTGGGCGGATAAGAGAGTTTTTACGCCATTTTAGTGTGAGCTTAATGTTGTCGATGTGGTCGAAGGAGCAGGTGTGTTGGTCCACATCTCCTATCAACGGGATTTCTGCGGCTCTTGCATTTCTAGTGAAGCAGAGGCTGAAGTTGAGCGCCGTAATTCGGCATTGATCGAGAGCGCTAAAAATTGCAACTGTATACTCTCCATATTGTACGCGCTCCAAAACTATTTGACGGATTCTTGATTTCTAAAGATTAGGTCAGGAGCACGATACTATGAGATAGGTGAGTCGCGGTATCTGAAATTATATTAATGCATTTCTGTGCTAGTAACGATGTTATTCCCGTCGATGATAGACTACCTGGGCCGAGAGCAAAGTGATTGCGCTTGAAATATTTCGATCTCAAGCCACCTTAGGAGTTGGCGGTAAACTTGTGGCTATTCCGAAAGCGCTTTTAGAAAAACTTTCATCTTTTCTGAATCCTTTCGATGTCTGAGGTAAGCTACGAAAACTTCATAATCAATAAATTCAAGACTTGGTAATGCATTTACCAATGCTCCTGTTCGCAGGTCTTGTTCGACAAGGTAGAGGGGTAAAACTGCTAAGCCAGCACCCTCTAGCGTCAGTGTCCGAAGGGCGGTCGAGTCGCTTGCAGTTATTTTTGGCGTGATCTGAATCGTTACTTTTTTACTTTTCCATATGGCTGTAAAGCTGGTTAATGGCGCATAAGTGCACTGCGCCAAGCAAGAATGTTTTTGCAGATCGGTCAGGTCGCTTAATTGGTCACTTTGCTCCAAATAAGCCGGTGAAGCGCATAGAGCTAGTGTGAAGCTGGCGATCTTATCGTACTTAATCCCTGATTGAGCAGGTGTGGCCAAGCGGATGGCCGCATCATATTCTCCATCTAGGAGATCAACATACCTATCAGACAAATTCACTTCAAAGCGTAGGCCAGGATACTGGGTGGATAGGCATGCGATTCGAGGGAGAACGAATTTTCTGCCAAATGACGTTGGCATTGTCACGCGAAGAACACCTTCCGCTTTCAACATCCCGCTTTGCAAGCGGGCATCGGCTGAGCTAAGTCTGGCCATGACATCGCGCAAGTCAGCTGCGTAGCTCAGTCCTGCGTCAGTTAAAGCTACCTTGCGTGTGGTTCTGAGTATGAGTTGATGGCCAAGGCGGGCTTCCAAATTTGAGATGCGTCGACTTACCGTTGATTGAGCAACGCCAAGCTCTCGCGCAGCCCTTACGAAGCTGCTGCACTCAGCCACAGCGAGGAACGCTTCGACGTCTGCCAGTGAGGTTTTATTCATCGACTTTACGCATAAGTGATATCGCCTGATGCTTATTCTAATCCGAAAATCGCAAGGATAGGATGCTGAGTGACTTTTGTGAGGATTTGATATGTCACCGGTTGCTCAAACAGTGAAAAACCGACATTCGACCAGGGCGTTCCTCTCGCGAGGTGTCGACGAATCGGTATTGCGTGAGGTCATCGAGGCGGCAAGATACGCGCCTTCAAGCGGTAATTTACAGCCTTGGAGGCTGTATGTGCTCACTGGCCACGATCTCGCCCAGCTCAAAGAGCAAGCAGCTATAACCCTATCTGCGAATCCGCGTGGCGAGGGCATGGGTTACTCCATTTACCCAGGAAGCTTAAAACCTGAATACCAGTCACGCCGTGGAAAATGCGCAGAAGACCTCTACGCGACAATCAATGTGACCCGGGATGATCGGGAAGGGCGAGCCAAGCAGTTTGCTCGCAATTTCACTTTTTTTGACGCCCCCGTCGGAATGATTTTGGCCATTGACCGAAGCATGGGACGCGCACAGTGGGCAGACCTGGGAATGTATTTGCAAACCCTTATGTTGCTTGCCCAAGAGCGCGGCCTAGCCACCTGTGCACAGGCTTGTTGGACCTTGGTCCATGAGACTGTGCAACGCCAGTTGAAGTTACCCGATGAGCTTATGGTCTTCTGCGGCGTTGCCGTTGGATACGCGGACACTTCACATGCCATAAACGCGCTGCGAACGGATCGCGAACCTCTCGACGCATTAGCCGAATTCAGGGGCTTCGCCTGAGGCCAACGACACCTACTGTGACATGAATGGAGGCTCTAATGAAGCGAGTTGAAAGCCATGATCTTGATTCGATTTCCAATTACAAAATGGTTGATGCACCAGACCCCGTGCCTTCAGCAGGTGAAGTCCTAATCAGGGTCGCTAGCTGCGGAATAGGGTATGTGGATGCGCTGGAGTCTCTCGGCAAATACCAGGTGAGGCCACCGTTACCGCATGTGCCTGGCCAAGAAATTAGCGGTGTGGTGACAGTACTGGGTGATGGAGTAAGTGGGTTGGAAGTTGGCGAAAGGGTGATCACCCAGGTCCACGGCGGTTTCGCTGAGCTTACGATTGCTTCTGCCGCAGCGGTCAGCAAGATTCCGTTTGGCATGAGTTTCGAACAAGCTGCTGGTTTCAAAATTAACTATCTCACGGCCCTTCATGCCCTGCGGGATCGCGGTAAATTGAGGCCTGATGAAACGGTGCTGGTATTAGGCGCAGCAGGTGGGGTTGGGTCAGCAGCAATTCAGGTCGCGAAATGCTTGGGGGCGAAAGTTATTGCAGCAGCTTCTACGGCTGAAAAGCGGGCTTTTGCACAACAGGTCGGAGCAGATCACGTCATCGATTCCACGTCACAGAGATTCAGAGAGGAGGTCAAAGAACTCTGTAACGAGGGAGGCCCTAATGTCGTGTTTGACCCGGTCTGCGGTCCGCTTTTTGAGCAAGCGTTCCGATCGTTGGCCTGGGGGGGACGGCACCTTGTTGTGGGCTTTGCTGGCGGACCAATTCCGGCGCTTCGAGCAAACCTCCCACTATTGAAGGGCGCTTCGTTAGTGGGTGTCGATGTTCGTCAGTTTGCAATTTTCGAGCATCAGAAAAGCCAAGATCATCTCCAACAGCTACTAGCCTGGGTATCGGAGGGTAAGCTCCTTCCACCGATCGGGAAGGTTTTCTGTTTCCAGGAATTTTCCGCAGCGCTTGAGTACGCCATGAGTGGGAAAGGACTCGGAAAAACTGTAATTAAAATTTCGGTTACTTGAATACAGAATATTAAGGGGCGCAGGCGAACGCCCCTTTTTACTCACCACGGCTATGACTGGATCGTAGTGCCGCTAAGCAGGCCTAAGGGGAATCAGTCACGCTTCACATTCCAGCGATCCATTGCTTGCGCTAAGGACATCGTATGCGGTGATTTGGGAATACTGGGTGCAGTGCGTGAAAACCGCGGTGCCGGCGCCGGCTGAATCACATTCTCTACAGTAATAAATGTCTCACGAGCCCGATTGTGTTCGTGTAATGGTGCTTCATCCCAATCGAGCACTGGAGCCACGCAAGCGTCCGTTCCTTCAAGCAGCTGGCACCATTCTTCACGAGTACGCGATGCAATGATGCCGCTCAGAGCCTGCTTTTGAGTTGCCCAGCAGGCTTGGTTCAACTGCTCATCGAACAAACTACCTTCAAGACCGCAACGATCACGAAGCTCTTGGTAGAATTTTTGTTCGATCGCACCTAATGCGATGAATCGGCCATCGGCACAGCGGTAAGTGTCGTAAAATGGCGCCGCACCGTCTAGGAGATTGCTGCTTCTCTCGCTAGTCCACTGTCCCTGTGCCTTTAGGCCGTATATGAACGATGAGAGAAGGGTCGTTCCATCGCTCATTGCGGCATCAATCACTTGGCCAATCCCAGAACTCTTGACCTCATGCAATGCCGCCAACAACCCCACGAGCAGTAGCATGCCACCTCCACCGAAATCACCGACGAAGTTGATCGGAGGCGGGGGCGTCTCATCTTTGCGCCCTATGCTATTAAGTGCACCGGTGATAGCTATGTAATTAATGTCATGACCGGCCGAGTGGGCTAGAGGCCCGAATTGACCCCATCCAGTCATGCGTCCATAAATTAGCTTTGCGTTTCGTTCAT
Source organism: Pseudomonas sp. BN505 (assembly GCF_029873175.1). Taxonomy (NCBI): domain Bacteria; kingdom Pseudomonadati; phylum Pseudomonadota; class Gammaproteobacteria; order Pseudomonadales; family Pseudomonadaceae; genus Pseudomonas; species Pseudomonas sp. BN505. Next base: position 104,585 of record NZ_SSOI01000012.1, on the reverse strand, counting down.
GGCACTCGGCCGGGCCCAAGCCGTTTTTTTCCATCACACCGGGCCTGAAGCCTTCTATAAGAATATCGGCGTGTTCGATTAGGTTTAGCACCGATGCCTGGCCATCGGGTGTCGAGATATCTACCTCTACAGTGGGGCGGTTGCGACTCAATACATCGCGGTGATCCACTGTGGTGCCGGGTCGTACGAGGCGAATTACCTCTGCACCGAGATCAGCAAGGACCATGGCGCAAAACGGCGCTGGCCCGATTCCCGACATCTCCACAACTTTTATTCCTTGTAATGGCCCCATGGCTCCTCCGAATCAATGCTGTTATCCCAGAATCGAGCGGGCTATGATTTCTTTCATGATCTCCGAGCTACCCGCGAAAATCCTAGACACCCGAGCGTCTAGGAATCGCTGACAGATTTCGTACTCTTTCATGTACCCTGCACCTCCATGTAGCTGTACACCGCTGTCCATGACCCTGGACTCCAGTTCGCTCGTGATTAGCTTAGCTTTTGCCGCGGACTGAACAGACAGTTCGCCTTCGTTGTGAAGCTCTACGCAGCGATCGACATAGACTTGAGCTACTTCTAAGTCGGCTGCCATTTCAGCGAGCGTGAAGCGAGTGTTTTGGAAGTCAGCGATCTTTTTTCCGAAAGCTTTTCTCTCACTTACGTAGTTACGTGTGAGATCAAAGCCGCACTGAGCATTAGCCAAAGAGCCGACTGCGGAGATAAGTCGCTCCTCGACCAGAGAGTTTTTTAGATATTGAAGGCCCAGCGCACTATTGCCTAGAACATTTTCCTTTGGTACGCGAACATTATTGAAAAATAATTCTGCGGTGTCCTGCGCATGGACCCCCATCTTCTCCAGCCGCCGCCCTCGCTCGAATCCCGGCATGCCGCGCTCAACCAGGAACAGACCAATTTGACGGGGATTCTCTGGATTGGTCTTGGCGGCGACAACTACCACATCACTATTGATGCCATTGGAAATATAGGTTTTGGCTCCGTTGATAACCCAATGGTCCGCTTGTTCTTGGGCGCGGGTTTTCATTCCGGCGAGGTCGCTTCCTGCGTCAGGTTCAGTCATGGCGATAGCGAGGATGGTGTCCCCAGCGGCGCACCTTGGAAGGAAACGTTCCTGCTGCCCTGCATCGCCAAAATGCTGAATGTAGGGCGCCACGAGACGGCTATGAAGGGTGTGGTAGAAACCCACCTCACCGAAGCGATTGTCTTCCTCGATCATGATTTGCTGGTATCGAAAATCCCAAAGGCCAAGGCCCCCATGTTCTTCTTTGGCCCAAACTAATAAAAATCCCAATTCGCCCATTTTTTTAAACATTTCCCGGGGGACGATTCCAGCGTCCCGCCAGGCTTGTTTCTTCGGTTGGACCTCTTTCTGCAAAAAAGTCCGATAGGCATCACGGAAAATGTGGTGTTCAGTGCTGAAACCTATACGCCGCATACACGCTCCTTAATAAGCAGGCTTCCATCGAGCCCCTATAACTGAACTCACCAGAGCTTCCATGTGTAAAGTATGTTTACGCGCAAGTCATTGTTGTCACGGAAGGAAGCTGCTTGCGTGAAGTTGTTTCTGTACCAAGAGTGTCGAACCTTAAACCCTAGTCCCTGAAGTGGGCCTGACTGGATGACATAGGTTACTTGCGCCTGGCTCTCACGCTCGTATAAACCGCTGCCTCCCATGCGCTCCGGAAGCTCAATGTTGTCTCCGCGCATATGCCATATCATGGCAGTGAGCCCAGGGACACCTACTGCGGTAAAATTGTAGTCATAACGAATCTGCCAAGTGCGTTCTTTTGCGTTGAGGAAATCAGTGGAAATAGCACCTTCAACGGTCGGTGATGGCTCGCTACGCCCCATATATGGTTGCGCAGTATCTCCAAATAATCCCATGTAACCAGTGCTAAAAGTATGGCCGCCGAGAGAGTAGCGAAAAACCACGCCATAGTTGTCGTTGTCGACCTTCCCTGCGTTGGCGGCTCCATCCTCAGCGGATTTCACCCAGCGAAAATCTGTTTTTAGTTTGCCTGGGCCCAGCTCAAAATCATGTACCAACCAAAGGTAGTCTTGACGGTAGATGTCATTTAACGTCGCATGATAGTAGCTTGCGGTGAGATTAGGTGCGACGTTGTACTTGGCGCCTACGTAGGTGAATCCGCTGGAGTCGACATCCAAAAAACGCCCGTTCTGAGCGGTTACACGTATGTTTTCGTAGTTACTTGAATCTCGAAATTTGATTCGATCCAGATAGCCGCCCATCAAGGTTAGATTCTCAAAATCTTCGGACTGGAACGTTGTGCCTTGAAAAGTCTGGGGAAGTAGTCTTCCAGGACTTGAAAATGCTACTGGCAAGGTCAGCACCATACGCCCATAGTTGAGCTTAGATTTTTCATAGCGCATTTTTGCGACCCCACCGAGACTGCTGAAGTCGTCCTCAGCCCGCCCTTTGGAGTCAAGAGGCAATAATTGAGTCCCGGATCGGTCAGGTGACGAGTCCAGCTTGATCCCGGTCATGCTACTGAGGTCCAGGCCAAATCCAAGAGGGCCTTCCGTGAAGCCAGACTTTAAGTCGAGCGTAATGCCTTGCGCCCATTCGCGAAGCTCACGTTTGAGAGCTGGGTTATCAGTGTCTTTGAAGCTACGATCCATGTAGTAGTTATGGAACAACACGCTGGCAGAGCTATCAGAGAAGAAAGTGTTTTCTGCTTGTGCAGCAAAGGAAAAAGGCAGCGTAGTGAGCAACACCGCCGCTGAGCGAAAACTCATGCGAATACTCCATTAATTATTTTTGTGCGGAGTCATGGCCTTCGAAAAGGCCATGCAGATGGAGCAGGAATTAGTCTTTCTGGATACTCATCATTCGAGCGAAGCTACGGCGAGATAAAAGGAAGCCCAGTATCGCTGTTGGGCCGATAATAGCTGCCATTAGGGCAAGCGCGGAGGCGATGGCGTTTGGCCCTGTAAATACTCGGTCTGCCAGGAATCCACTGAGTAGTGGGCCAACGGTATAACCGAATAAATTGATAACCAGAAGATTGACCGCGACAGTACGAGCCCTTAAGCGAGACGGGCTGATCATTTGCATGCCCAGGCAGGTCAAGACCGAGATAGTTGGAAGGAACATCATGCAGATCGAGAACGCAGCAACCAACAGCCAGTATTGTCCCATCAGCAGGCCAAATATTATCGTTGGTGCCGGAATGGCAACAGAGAGCAAGAGAATAAGGACGATCCCATCTTGTCGGCCTGCTTTCTGAAGCCTATTGGCCAACCAAGGTAAGAACAGAGTGCCGAACACCGAGAAAGGAAGTCCCACCGAGCCGAATACGAAGCTTGCATTGGATGCGGTCAGATCATGAAGGCGAATTAGCAGCGTTGGAGCCCAAGATACTACACCCAAGGTAAGCGATGAGATCATCCCTGTGGCGATGAAAAATGGGATGAACATAGTTTTGTGATTGCGAAGGAACGGTAGCAAAGCATCAACACCTGTTCCTTGCGCTTCCTGTGTGGGTTGAGATGTCACTCGCTCGGGCTCGCGTACAGTTAGAGCGAAGAGAGCAACCATGAGGAAGCCTGGAATACTCACAGCCAGTAGAGTAAAACGCCAAGGTTCCATTGCGGTTATGAGTGTCTGAGTTCCAGCATATTGGTAAACGGCGCCGCCGATTAAAAATGCACCGGTAGCCATCATGTTGCCAGTTGCCATGTATAAGCTGGTTGGGAGCGCTCGCTCCTTACGCACAAACATATCGCCGATCAACGAAAGGGCAGCAGGTGTGAGTACCGCCTCACCGATTGCGACGCCTGCCCGGCAAATGATCAAGGTGGAGAAGTCGATGGTGAATGCCGATGCTGCTGTCATCGACGACCAGAGCAGCACCCCGCCAATGACGATTCGGGTACGGTTTCCCTTGTCGATCAGATACGCCACCGGGACTCCCGCAAGGGCATAGAGAATTGCGAAGCCTGCTCCTAAAAGTAGCCCCATTTGAGTATTCGAAAGGCCTAGGCTCTGAGTCACTGGCTGAGCTACGGCAGAGAGGATGAACCGGTCAATGATCGATATGGCATAGAAAAGCATTAGGCACCCGACGGCGAGCCAGCGCCCAGGGTGAATCTTGCTTTCAAGGTACGTTAAAGATGTGATCTGCTCGTTCATTGCGTAAACCCTGTAATTATTTTTGTCGGATCTGCTAAGTGGCCGAATCGCTCTGGACTTGGCGGGCGATGAGATAGCAATTGCTCTGAGACGCGGATCTCCTATGTGGCCCGTAGGCAGCACATAGCGAGGGCGTTGTGGAGCAGTCTATGTAGAACGGGGACTAGGAAAATCGTCTCAAAAGACGATTTTCCTATCGGTGTCACGGAACCAAGCCGAGTCGCCGAGCGACCGCCAAGGCTTGATTACGGCTGCTGGTTTCGAGTTTGGCGTTGATGTTGCGAAGGTGAGTGCGCACAGTGCTGTTCGATACATGAAGGCGATCTGCCAAATCGAGGTTAGAGCAGCCTTCTGTTAGCAGGGTCAGCACGACAATTTCTTTGCGCGTCAGCGGTTCGGCGAGTGGTGAGGTGTGAGCGTGTACAGGTTCGGCTAAGCTGGTTGGTCCGAACTCAACGAGCAATCCGCGCAGATAATCCGAAAGCAGGGGATTGCAAGATCTGCGACTCTCATACGCGGCCTTAAACTCGACAATCACCTGAGCTAGCAATGGCCCCTCATCCAGGACCGTACGGACGTATCCTTCGCTAGCGGCGAACTCCAGTGCATTCTCAAGCTCCTTGTACGCTGAGAGTGTATGGTCGCATCGGTGCAAGGCCAGTGCTCGCAGGAGCTGCAAAACCAGTGCACGCTGGCGTCTCCCTGAGGAATAGGCGTCTGCCAAGTCATCATTAAGTTGCTTCATTGCGGCTTGAGGGTCTCCAAAGTGGATCTCCCACCTCAGCCTTGCCATGCGTAAATAATGACTGTCGTGAGCAAGCAATCGTTGGCGGCACTCTCTAGCCCATATCGCAGGATCGTCAGCCCTTGCTAGCTCATCTCTGGAGGCTTCCTTCCTGCCTTGCATGAGCAGGATTTTTGCTCGTTCCAGTTGTGCAGCCGCCACGGCCCGTGGGAGCTTTCGACTATGACCAAGGTATTCGAGGTCGGTCAGCGCCTGGAGTGCGGTATCGAGGTCGCGCTCGATCACTGCCGATCTGGCTTTGAGTAAGTAGATAATGACTAGGTGATCTGGGATGCTTACTTCTCGTGCTAGCGGCAGATAAACGTTGAGAAGATGCTTGGTTTTTACCAACTCGTTGGCCTCGTAGGCCGTCGCTGTGTAAAGCACTCCAGCCCAGGCATTACCATGCGTGTGCTTGTTACTGGTTGCGCGCGAAGCATCAACTGCTAGTCGAAAGCGTGCCGAAGCGTGGCGCAGGCGGCCATGCAGAAGATCAATTAGGCCTTCAGTAGTCTCCGAGTACATCCGATTGAAAGGACTTTCTCCGCCATGTAGGCGGCGCGCTGCATCAAGCATCCGCTGCGCGTCCCTAGCATCGCCAATGATCAATGTCTGGTGAGCAATCGCATTCAGCAGCGTGGCACTGGCAAAATTGTACCCAGGTTCCATACGTTCAAGCGCGAGCTGCCCGGCGCTTAACGCCTGTTCGCAGTGATCTTGCATCCCAAGCAGTGTGGGGTAGAGCGCTGCACCATGATTGCGTACCTTGGGATCCGGGCTGTTTCGCCAATCTATTCGATTCAGCTGTTCGTGGGCGAGATGGGCTCCTTCAGTTAAAGCTGTAGCCCAAATCGAGATCATGCAGAGCATAGGATGAGCGGCCAGCAAATCTTCGGGAATCGCTATGAACCACCTTCGAAGCTGTCGTAGTCGACCTTGCTCAAGCAAGGATTCGCTATGGTCCTCAAGCAGTCGTATCGCATGGTTAAAAGCACGTCCGAGCACTGCGTGGTCTATCGCGAGCACCACCTGTGTCTGCGACTCGAACCATCGAGATGCAGCAAGGTGCAATGAGTCGCGCTGGCCGGGCAGATCAGCGTTGAGCTGTTCCCGCAAGAATTCCGCAAAAAGACCATGAAACCGCCAATGACCTGGCTCCGACTCAACAGCCATAACCAAGCCCTGTGAGTCCAGGTGTTCGATCATTTCTTGGCTATCGACGCCCTCGTTCAATGCTGTGCACAAAGCGGCGTTGAATGATCGGACCACACTGAGACGTAGAAGGAGCCTACGTAGTGCTGCCGGTTGATCCGCCAGCACTACCTCGCTCAAATACTGAGCAACCGTTCCGGTGGAGCCGGAATACTGCGAAATGAAGTCGATCCTTGATGCAGTGCGTTTGAGAGCGATTGAGGCAAGCCACAGAGCCGCAGCCCAGCCCTCGGTTTTTTTGTACAGATGCTCTAGCTGTTGAGGTGGGATACTGCCGATTGATAGTTGAGCATTGAATATCGCTTTGCTTTCGTCGAAATCAAACCTAAGTTCATTGATGCCGACTTCGGTCAGTCGCCCGCTGACCCGCAGGCGGGATAATCCCACAGTGGTCTTGAGGCGGGTTGCTGCTATGAGGTAGGCCTGTTGCGGCAGTCGATGCGCGATTTCATAGATCAACTCCAGTACGGAGGATTCATGAATATTTTCCAGATCGTCTAAAAACAATGCAAAGGGAGCATTGTTCTTGGCGATGCAGGTCGTCGCGTCACAATCCAGTTCCGCGATGCCCAGATGCTTCAAGAGCTTTTCCAATCGACTCAAAAATGTAGGTGGGTCATTGTCGGTAGCTCTTAATGTCAACCAAGCCGTAGTCATGCCTTTGCCAGAAAATAGCTCAAAGGCTTGTGCCATGGCCGTGGACTTTCCAAAGCCAGCCGGAGCGCTGAGGATCGTCAGCGTTCCATTCGCTCGCGCAATGAGTGACAACACATTTGCGCGGGGGACTTGTACTGGGGAGAGGGCTGGCACTGCAAAGCTCGGATCTGAATCTGCGACTACGTTTAGCATGATGCACAGCCTCCTACCTTTGTCTCGACACTTGCCCTCATGGCGCTAACAACGCGGCGCGAAGCCATTGGTGAGTAGATCGACCATCTTTGCGGCGACTTCCTCTCTCGATTGCTTGCCCTCTGGCGAAAACCACCGTGCTGGCCAATTGAGAGCACCTGCCAACGTGAACGCTAGGAGCTTGGAGTCGCAGGGGGCTATCGATTTGTCCTCAATTGATTCTTCGATAAGCGCGCGCATGGCTTGGTCTATTTCCGCTTTCAGCGCCCGGAATTTCGCTCGGCCGTCTTCTGATAGCGCCTCGTCACCAGTACGAATCACACAGCGTCCGAAATCATCCATGTTGATCTCTGCGTAGCGTCTCAAGAAGCTCCTCAGCCGATCTATTCCAGTTCCAGGTACCTGGCGTGCGGATTCCGCAGCCTCGATCAGTTGTTCCAGTCCATGCACAACACATTGGAGCAGAACCTGTTCCTTGTTCCCAAGGTAGTGATAGATCGTCGGTTTGGAGATGCCCAGGCTTGTCGCCACGTCTTCAAGCAAGGTCGCGTGAAACCCCCGCTCATTGAAAATACGCACGGCAGCGCGCAATACAGCCTGGCGCTTTGCCTCACGTTCGTTCTGCTTCTGTTCCGCCGTTTGGAAAGGGGAAATTTCAGTCACGTTCGTCTTTCCCTTCAGTTAGTAATCGCTGGTCTGGTGCATGCCCCGCGCATGATAAGCCTCTTCTTCTCAGCAGCAAGACAAGGCGGCGCTTCGAGATTTTTCATCATTCCTCACCTTGACAGCGGGGCAGTTGGAATTCTAGCCTACTCGTGAGTAGGTGGTCTACCAAATGGTTTTCCAGCCTGTGACGATCCGACAAAAACAAGCAAGGGGATGTGCTCGATGAAGATCCAAGGTGTAGCAGCAGTGGTGACAGGCGGGGCCTCGGGCCTCGGTGGTGCGGTTGTGGCAAGGCTTGCAGCTGCTGGTGCAAAGGTTGCGATCATCGACCTGAATGAGGAACTCGGTCAGGCGCATGCTCGCGCAACCGGTGGGGTCTTCATTAAGGCGGACGTCACCAGCGAGGAGGCTATTGAGCACGCCCTAGAAACTGCTGAAGGTGTTCATGGTAAAGCTCGAATCCTGGTCAACTGTGCAGGAATCGGCCCACCCGCTAAGGCCATCAATCGCGATGGCAAAGCACTGCCTCTTGTTGATTTTGCGCGAATCGTGAACATCAACCTCAATGGCAGTTTCAACGTGCTCTCTAAGTTCGCAGCGCGTTTGCATGCCGCGGAGCAGTCAGACGAAGAGCGCGGTGTGATCATCAATACCGCCAGCGTCGCAGCGTTTGACGGACAAATTGGACAGCCCGCATACGCCGCATCAAAGGCCGGCATTGTGGGTATGACACTGCCGCTAGCCCGAGAATTCGCGCGTTACGGCATCCGAGTGATGACGATTGCGCCAGGCATCTTCCTGACTCCATTACTGGCGTCATTGCCACAGGAGGCTCAGCAGTCCCTTGGTCAACAGGTTCCGTTTCCAAGCCGTCTGGGTCAGCCAGACGAGTTCGCCCAGTTGGTTCAGTCAATCGTTGAGAATCCGATGCTGAATGGCGAGGTGATTCGCCTGGACGGTGCAATCAGGATGGCAGCCCGATGACTACTCATGATCTGAAATTGGCATCGTCGATTGCGGACAATGTTGAGAAATTTGTACGTGAAGTCGTGGTTCCTTATGAGCAGGATCCACGCCGCGACCATCATGACTGTCCGACGGATGAGCTTGTTGCCGAGTTGCGCGAGAAGGCTCGCCAGGCTGGCGTCCTCACCCCTCACATTTTGGCCGATGGAAGCCACTTGAGCCAACGTGGTACTGCTTTGGTGCTGGCACGTACTGGCCTGTCCCCGTTGGGGCCTCTGGCATGCAATACCTGTGCGCCGGATGAGGGCAACATGTACTTGCTGGGGAAGGTAGGAAGTGACTTCATTAAAGAGAAGTTCCTTGCCCCCCTGGTGTCGGGTACCGCTCGCTCTGCTTTTTTCATGACGGAACCAGCTGAGGATGGAGGAGCCGGGTCAGATCCTTCAATGATGCGAACGACCTGTCATCGTGAAGGCGATAGCTGGGTGATTAATGGGCGTAAAGCATTCATCACTGGCGCCCAAGGTGCACAAATCGGGATTGTGATGGCGAAGGCTCACGAAGGGGCATGCATGTTCCTGGTGAATCTACCCGATCCGGCAATCCGTATCGAACGGATCCCCCGCACAATTGATAGCTCCATGCCGGGTGGGCATGCTGTGGTCACCTTGGACAACCTTCGTGTACCGGCTGAGCAAATGCTTGGGAATGCAGGTGAAGGATTCCGTTATGCCCAAGTTCGACTTGCTCCCGCCCGACTGTCTCATTGCATGCGGTGGTATGGCGCCTGTTTACGAGCTAACGAAATTGCCACTGACTATGCCAATCGCCGTATGGCATTTGGCAAAGTGCTGATCGATCACGAAGGCACAGGATTTAGCCTTGCAGAGAACCTGATTGATCTGAAGCTGGCCGAATTGATGATTCAGTGGTGTGCCGAGGTTTTGGACAGTGGAGCTTCGGGCGGTAGCGAAAGCTCAATGGCCAAGGTCGCTGTCAGTGAAGGCCTGATGAGAGTTGCCGACCGCTGCGTCCAGGTCATGGGTGGGAGCGGTGTCACCGGCGATACGATTGTTGAGCAAGTATTCCGTGAAATTCGCGCATTCCGTATCTACGACGGCCCAACTGAAGTTCACAAATGGTCCCTGGCGAAGACGATCAAGCGTGAGTGGACGAGGGACAACCAATGAATGCCCTTGAACAAAAGGCTAATGCAGGAGCAGGTGCTGTCAGGGCTGACATGGAGATCGACGAGCAGACGTTGGGTCGCTGGATGCGTGAAAACGTGGAGGGGTTTTCTGGACCTATGACTGTCCTGCAATTCAAGGGCGGGCAATCCATACCCACTTACCAAATCACCACTCCAGGCACTAGCTATGTGCTTCGTCGCAAACCGTCTGGAGTGCTGCTAAAAGGCGCCCACTCGGTTGAGCGAGAGGCGGAAGTTCAACACGCATTGGGTAAGGTGGGCTTCAATGTGCCCAAAATCTTTGGCCTCTGCACCGATTCGTCCGTCATCGGTACCCCTTTCTATGTTATGGAGAAAGTGGAGGGAAGGATTTTCTGGGATGCGACTTTTCCGGACGTAAGCGCTGTAGAGCGGCCAAAGTATTTCGACGCAATGAACGAAACGCTTGCCAAGCTGCACAGCATAGAACCGTCCGAGATTGGCCTTGAGTCGTATGGAAAAGCGGGAAACTACTTCTCACGCCAAATCAGCCGTTGGACCCGCCAGTATCTGGAGGATGAGGCGGCAGGGCGCAATCCCGATATGGATCTGCTGGTGAAATGGCTACCCGAGCACATTCCAGCTGGTGACGAAACGCGCATCGTCCACGGCGATTTCCGCTGCGACAACATGATCTTCCATCCTAGCGAACCTAAGGTCATTGCGGTGCTTGATTGGGAGCTGTCCACACTTGGACATCCCCTTGCAGACTTCGCCAACCACGCAATGATGTATCGCATGCCTCCTGACATCGTTGCAGGCCTTGCAGGGGCAGACTTGGAGCGGCTGAACATCCCATCAGAGGCTGAATACGTGCGGTCGTACTGTGAGCGTACTGGCCGAGCTTCAATACCTGAGTGGGAGTTCTACATCGCTTTCAATTTCTTCCGCATGGCGGCTATTTTCCACGGCATAAAGGGTCGGGTTATCCGCGGAACGGCGGCCTCGGCCCATGCGCATGAGCGGGCAAAGAGCTTCCCAGTGCTGGCTACGTTGGCTAGGAAAGCTCTGGAGGGATGTCGATGAACGATTCGATATTGCTTGATGTTCAAGCAGGCGTGGCGACCATAACCTTGAACAGGCCTCTGCTTGGAAACGCAATCGATTTGCCAATGGCGCAAGCGCTCCTAAAGGCTGCGATCGAGTGCGACCAGCAGTCCGCGATCAAAACTGTAGTGTTAACCGGGAGTGGAAAGCTCTTCTGCGCAGGCGGTGATCTGGATTCATTCGTTGCCGCAGGCGACGGTATCGGCGGCTTCCTAAGTGAATTGGCCGGAACGCTGCACCTTGCCGTATCCAGGTTAATGCGTATGCAAAAGCCTCTGGTTGTCCTGGTCAATGGTCCTGCTGCGGGGGCTGGCATGAGCCTGTCGCTCGTCGGTGACATTGTACTGGCTGAGCCGGGCGCTTCTTTCACTCCGGCATACGGGGCTATTGGCTTAAGTCCCGACGGTGGGCTTACTTGGTTGTTGCCGCGGTTGGTTGGCTTACGCAGAGCCCAGGAAATCATCTTGCTCAATAAGCGCATCTCGGCAGAGCAAGCCCAGGCGAATGGCCTCATCACGCGCGTCGTGAGCGAGGGTCAATTGCGGTCCGAAGGAATTGATGTGGCGCATAGCCTCGCGTCGATGAATGTCTCCGCTTTAGGACGGGTCCGGAGTCTCCTGCTGGACACTCATGGTACCTCCCTGGAAACCCAGCTCGAAAATGAGGCCCGCAGCATTTCATCGGTTGCCGGCCAGCCCTACGTCCGTGAAAAAGTTGCTGCGTTCGTTGAGCAACGAAACAACAAGAACAAGAAGGAGTCTAGTCATGGCTGATGCCTACATAGTGGCAGCGGTTCGTACCGCCGGCGGTCGTCGTAATGGCAAGCTGGCAAGTTGGCATCCAGCTGATTTGGGCGCCGAGGTCCTGAACGAACTCGTGGAGCGCGCAGGAATTGACCCTGCGGCAGTGGAAGACGTCATTTTTGGTTGCGTGACTCAGGCTGGTGAGCAGGCTTTCGCGTTTGCTCGAAATGTAGTGCTCGCATCGAAACTACCTCAGAGCGTGCCCGCGGTTACTGTTGATCGCCAGTGTGGCAGTTCTCAGCAAGCAGTTCAGTTCGCTGCTCAGGCTGTTATGTCCGGTGTTCAGGACGTCGTTATCGCTGGGGGCGCTGAAAGCATGAGCCGCGTGCCGATGTTCTCCAACATGTCTTTCCATGAAAAGGAAGGAATTGGTATTGGTCCGTTCAGTGAGCGTATCAAGGAGCGGTTCGGGGTCAATACGTTCAGTCAGTTCGCGGGCGCGCAAATGCTTGCAGAGAAATATGGTTATGACCGCCTCACCCTCGATCGCTTCGCTCTGCAAAGCCATCAGCGTGCTGCTAATGCGGCGAACAATGGTGCATTCAAGAATGAGATCGTTGGGCTGGTGGTTGGTGAAGGCCTGCACCTGGTGGATGAGGGTATTCGCTTTGATGCCTCCCTTGAGGGCATTGGTTCGGTCAAGCCACTTATTGAAGGCGGTGTAGTAACGGCGGCCAATGCCAGCCAGGTCTGTGATGGGGCATCGGGTGTACTGATTGTCAGCGAACGTGCATTGAAGGCGCACGGGCTAACACCTATTGCCAGGATCGTGGATATGACCGTCACCGCTGGCGACCCAGTAATCATGCTCGAAGAGCCCATTTTTACTACGCGCAAAGCGTTGAAAAAAGCAGGCATGAATATCTCGGACATCGATCTGTACGAAGTAAACGAGGCGTTTGCGCCTGTTCCACTAGCCTGGCTGGATGCCATTGAGGCGGACCCAGAGCGGCTGAATGTGAACGGAGGTGCAATTGCCTTGGGCCACCCGCTTGGTTCTTCCGGTACCAAGCTGATGACCACGTTGATCTACGCACTTAAGGCGCGAGGAAAGCGCTACGGTCTTCAGACTATGTGTGAGGGCGGCGGAATCAGCAATGTGACGATCCTGGAGGCTCTCTAAATGGCATTCCGCAATCGAGTGACCGAACTTCTGGGCATCAAGCACCCTATCGTTCAAGGGGGCATGATGTGGGTGGGACGCGCCGAGTTGGCCAGCGCTGTTTCCAATGCCGGTGGGCTAGGCACGCTCACGGCGTTAACTCAGCCTACGCCTGATGACCTGCGTCGTGAAATCGAGCGATGCCGCAGCATGACCGACAAGCCATTTGCGGTGAATCTGACCATCCTTCCGTCGGTCAACCCACCACCCTATGCTGAGTATCGCCAAGCGATTATCGAATCCGGTGTTCGGATCGTGGAAACGGCAGGTAATAAACCTCAGGAACATGTAGAGGCTTTCAAGGCCCACGGGCTAACGGTCATCCACAAATGCACTGCTGTCCGTCATGCTTTATCGGCAGAGCGCATGGGGGTGGACATCATCTCCATCGATGGTTTCGAGTGTGCAGGACACCCTGGTGAGGATGATGTTCCGGGGCTGGTGCTGATTCCCGCAACGGCAGACAAAGTCAGTATCCCGATCATAGCTAGCGGCGGCATTGGCGATGGAAGAGGCTTGGCTGCTGCTATGGCGCTGGGCGCTGAAGGCGTAAACATGGGGACTCGCTTCTGTGCAACTCGCGAAGCGCCCATACATGATGCAATCAAAGCATTCTTGGTGGATAACGATGAGCGAGCGACCAACCTCATCTTCCGTCGATTCCATAATACCGGACGCGTTGCCCGAAACAGTGTATCTGACACCGTCGTGAATCTGTCGAATGAACCGGGCGCAACCTTCGAGGATATTCGCAGCTACGTGTCCGGGGCCCGCGGACGCGAGGCTCTCGAAACTGGAAATCTCGATGCAGGACTGATCTGGGCAGGGCAGATTCAAGGGTTGATACGTGACATACCTACCTGCAAAGAGTTGCTGGATCGAATGGTGAGTGACGCCGAAGAAGTCATTCGCAAGCGGCTAGCTCGAATGCTCAACGAGACGCTGGAGATTGCGTGATGACTTACAAATATATCGATGTAAAGCTGGAAGGCCGCCTCACTGTCATCACTCTACAGCGCCCAGAGGCACACAACGCACTTCATTTTGCCGCTCACGAGGAGCTTCATCGTGCATTCAACGAATTCGCCAGTGACGATGAGCAGTGGGTTGCCATCATCACTGGCAGTGGAGCGAAAGCGTTTTGTGCCGGTCATGATCTAAAGCAGCAGGCATCAGATGCCAATCTTGGAACGCCGCCCAGTGGGTTCGGTGGCCTTGCTTCGCGCTTTGACTTGAACAAACCGGTGATTGCCGCTGTGAACGGTGTCGCTATGGGCGGAGGCTTCGAGCTGGCACTAGCTTGCGACATTATCGTTGCCACTCAGAACGCGGCTTTTGCCCTCCCTGAAGTGAAAGTGGGGCTGGCAGCACTGGCCGGCGGTATGCAGCGACTGCCGAGCTTAATCGGCTTGAAGCGAAGCATGGGCATGCTGCTGACTGGGCGTCGTGTATCGGCCAGTGAAGGAGTGCAGCTTGGATTCGTAAATGAGGTCGTGGAGGGTGACGTAATGGATGCTGCACGCCGTTGGGCAGCGGACATTCTCGCATGCAGTCCGCTCTCTGTCCGGGCGACCAAAGCAGCGGTAACACGTGGTGTGGATGTACCAGTGTCTCAAGCTATGCAGGAGCAGTGGGATTATCCAGAGATGCAGAAAATGCTCAACTCTCAGGACGCTATTGAAGGGCCCAAGGCGTTCGCGGAGAAGCGCCCGCCTAGGTGGGTTGGCTTTTAACCGACCGTGATGTGCAAGCTAACAAATACAAAAAGAGGATAGGCCATGCACCCGTACATTCACGCCAGCGAGCAGCCTAAGAAAGCTGCATGTATCATGGCGTCGACTAATGAAGTTCTGACCTATGGCGAGCTGGAGGCGCTCGCTAACCAGGGCGCTCGCTTACTACGCAGTCATGGCCTCAAGCGAGGGGACACAATTGCGGTAGTGCTTGGGAACGACTTTGAGATTTTCGTTGCAGCCTGGGCAACACAGCGTATTGGTTTATATATTACCGCGGTGTCTACCAAGACATCAGTAGACGACCTCGCGTATGTGCTGGAAAATTCCGGAGCCAAAGTCCTGATTGCAGGGGAGGCTTATTCGGAAGTTGCTAAAAAAGCAGCGGAAAAGATCGGTTCTGAGAAGTTGCATGTTTTTAGTTCTGCCCAAGGTCAGGTGCCATTCATCAAAGCATGTGGGAATTATCCCAACCATCCAGTCAGCGATCCGACCGCTGGATCCGACATGTTATATTCATCTGGCATGACTGGCCGACCCAAAGGTGTAAAGCCGCAATTGCCGGAGGGGCCGATCGAGGCGATGACTCCTCTAATGCAGTTGGGGGAGCGCTTGTATGGAATGGATAAGTCGAGCAGCTATCTCTCCACTTCGCCTTTGTATCATGCAGCACCTCTGCGTTGGGCAATGGTCATTCATCGCTTCGGTGGAACAGTCGTTATTCAAGAGCGATTCGATGCAGAGCAAACTTTGGCGCTGATCGAAAGGCATCGAATCACTCATGCTACGTTCGTGCCGACGCACTTCGTGCGCATGCTCAAGCTCGAAGAGCATACACGCCGTCAATACGATCACAGTTCATTGCAAGCTGTTATCCATGCCGCCGCGCCATGCCCGGTACCAGTCAAGCACGCCATGATTGACTGGTGGGGGCCTATTGTCCACGAGTACTATTCTGGCACCGAGACCTGTGGGATCACTGCGCTGAACTCTGCTGAGTGGCTGGACAAGCCAGGATCAGTCGGTAGAGCCGTCCTGGGCGTGGTTAAGATCGTTGGTGCCGATGGTGAGGAAGTACCTGCCGGCACTCAGGGAGATGTGTATTTCGCAGACGGACCTAAGTTTGAGTATCACAATGATCCGGAGAAAACCCGGCAGGCATATAACAACAAGGGATGGGCCACCCTAAATGATATCGGCTGGGTTGATGAAGAGGGTTACCTCTATCTCACTGACCGTAAGAGTTTTATGATCATCTCCGGTGGGGTGAATATCTATCCGCAGGAAATTGAAAATCACTTAATTACCCATCCTGATGTAGAGGATGCCGCTGTCTTTGGTGCACCTGACGATGAGATGGGAGAGCGTGTAGTTGCCGTTGTGCAGCCAAAAGCTGGTGTTGTCGTCGACGAGCAATTTTCAGAAAAATTGCGGAAGTTTGTACGAGATGCCTTGGGTGGCGTGAAATGCCCGCAGCAATTTGATTTCAGGAGCGAGCTGCCGCGCGAGCCTACTGGAAAGCTCATGAAACGCTTGCTTAAAGCAGAGTATGAAGCGGCGCATCGCACTCAAAAAGATGTGGTGTCGCGCTGCGCGAGCTTGAGCTAAGACGATGTCATAAGCTACCTAGGGGGCTCCGATACGGACAATTTTGTTGTACCTCCTAGGTATTCTCAAGCGGTGGACGTTGTTGGCTCAAGGCGTTTGCCATTATCAATCATATCGCTGGGCTTTATGCGATAAGTTGAGGTTCCAGGATGAACGGCGATTTTTATGAGCGAAAACCTTGGTTGGCACGGTACTCGGCCGGGCTTCCAGACGTAATAAATCCTGCTTTCGACAGTGTGCTAGCAGCATTCCAAGTCGCTGTCGAAAGCACTCCAGATCTTCCTCTAGTTCAGTATTTCGATGGCTGCCTTACGGCCAAGGAATTGAACGGGGCCGCTGATCGCTTAGCATGTGCCTTAATTGCAAAGGGGTTTGAGCCTGGAGATAGGCTTGGCCTATTTCTTCAAAACAACCCAGCTTTTGTAATCGGCCAGCTTGCATGCTGGAAGGCTGGTGGGGTTGCTGTAGCGATTAACCCAATGAATAAAGCTCGGGAGCTTACTTTCATATTGAATGATAGTGGTGCTCGTGCTTTGTTGTGCCTTGATTCACTGTACGTGGAAGTGGTTAAAGACACTTTAGCACAGGATCCAGCACAGGTTTCGATTGTCATCACAACCTCTATGCTTGATGGCCAGAGCTTGAACGATCGAAGGATTTTGGACGATGCGGAGAGGCGCCCCACGCCATCAGGGGTGCTTGACTTGCGAGAAATCACCGAGTCGCACGAGGGAAGCGGAAAGTTTTCCACAGTGTGGCCTTCCGTGAATGATGTGGCGATGCTTACCTATACCTCTGGTACAACGGGTAAGCCAAAAGGAGTGATGAACACTCACGGCAATCTAATCTTTAACGCCCAGGCTTATAGGGATTGGGTCGGCTTGACTTCGCAGGACAAAATTCTCGGTATTGCACCGCTCTTTCATGTGACAGGTGCCGTCGCACATGTCGCCTTATCTCTGTTGACATCCTGTCCCCTGATTTTGGCTCATCGATTCCATCCTGATGTCATTCTCGATGTAATCCGCCAGCACCGACCGACTTTTACCATTGGTGCAATCACAGCGTTTACCAGTCTGATGAATACCCCAGGTTCAACCCGAGACGATTTTTCCTGCTTTCGCGCCGTTTATACAGGTGGTGCTCCTATGTCTCCTGCCACTGCTGAGGCTTTTGAGGCATTTTCGGGTATCTATCTCCACAACGCATTCGGCATGACTGAAACATGCTCACCAACACACCTAGTGCCCTTCGGGCAGAAGGCCCCAGTGGATAAGAGTAGTGGGGCAATCTCAATCGGTGTTCCAATCTTCAATACCTCAGTGCGGATTCTTGATGATGAAAATCGTACGGTCCCTGTTGGAGAAATCGGTGAAATTGTCGACTCAGGCCCTCAGGTGATGCGGGGCTACTGGGGGCAACCCCACGCTACATTGGACGCCTTGGAGGATGGCTGGTTGCGCACCGGTGATGTCGGATTCATGGACAAGGATGGTTGGTTCTATTTGGTCGATCGTAAAAAAGACATGATCAATGTCAGCGGCTACAAAGTCTGGCCGCGAGAGGTGGAAGATGTTCTTTACGCCCATCCTGCTGTCCACGAAGCGATTGTCGTAGGTGTTCCTGACGGTTATCGAGGAGAAACTGTAAAGGCCGTTGTATCACTGAAACCTGGAGCAACGGCGTCCGAGAAGGACCTGATCGCGTATTGCAAAAGTAACTTGGCAGCGTATAAGTATCCGCGAATTTTGGAGCTGTTGCCGGAGTTGCCTAAGTCGGAAACGGGAAAGCTTCTGCGCAGAAGCGTAAGATGATTATAAACTTTTGATAGCTATGTAATTTTAGATCGTCCGGGTGTCGCTTGGCTTAATCTCAATTGGCACATCTGCCCCGCCGCGAATAATTAGCCCGGACGATTGTTCTCTTTCATTTTGAGCAAGCTTATACAAGGTTAATTTCCATGAGTCGGATAGACCCGGTTGTGATCGTAAGTTTCGCCCGCACCCCTATGGGTGGTTTCTTAGGAGATTTTAAAGATGTGGCCGCTGTTCAACTCGGCGCTGCCACTACACGTGCGGTGATGGAGCGCGCAGGGCTTCGGGGCGACGTCGTGGATGAGGTTTTCATGGGGTGTGTGTTGCAAGCCGGTCAGGGCCAGGCGCCGGCGCGACAGGCTGCAATTAGTGCAGGGCTCTCTCAAGAAGTGGTTTGTTCCACCGTGAATAAGATGTGCGGCTCTGGAATGAAGAGTGTGATGCTCGCGCATGATGTGCTTGCTGCTGGCAGCGCTGACATAGTGGTAGCTGGGGGGATGGAGAGCATGTCAAATGCCCCATACCTACTTGATCGAGCCCGCTCTGGCCACCGTATGGGGCACGGCAAGATCCTCGATCATATGTTTCTAGACGGCCTAGAGGACGCATATGAAAAGGGCAGTCTGATGGGCACTTTCGCGGAGGATTGCGCCCAAGCTTACGGATTCACCCGCGAGCAGCAAGATGTCTTCGCCATTGCTTCGTTAACCCGTGCTCAGGCAGCGATTGCTGATGGCCGCTTCCTTGACGAGATCGTGTCGGTACAAGCGAGGTCGGGGCGCGATGTTGTGAACATCGTAAGGGATGAGCAGCCACCTAAGGCACGTCCAGAGAAAATTCCTTTCTTAAAGCCAGCATTTCGCGAAGGGGGGACCGTTACGGCAGCCAACTCCAGCTCTATTTCAGACGGCGCCGCATCGCTGTTATTGATGCGTCTGTCTGAGGCGGAGAGGAGGGGTTTGACTCCATTAGCCCGTGTTGCAGGGCATGCATCTTTTGCGCACGCGCCAAACCTGTTCACCACTGCCCCAGTGGGCTCAATTCAGCGTTTGCTGGCTCGTACCGGCTGGAGCATAGGTGATGTAGACCTCATGGAAATCAATGAGGCATTCGCCGTTGTACCAATGGTTGCAATGCGAGAGTTGGATATCCCACATCACAAACTGAATGTTCATGGTGGTGCTTGTGCCTTGGGCCACCCTATCGGTGCGTCCGGTGCACGAATTCTGGTTACCTTGCTTAGCGCGCTTCAGCAGTACGACTTGAAGCGTGGCGTGGCCTCCGTGTGTATCGGTGGCGGTGAAGCAACCGCTGTTGCAATTGAGCGTATGGCCTGAGGAGTTATTGATGATCCCTAACGAAGACGAAATCCAGATTCGCGAGATGGCACGACAGTTCGCTCAAGAACGGCTGAGGCCATTCGCGGCAGACTGGGATCGTGACCACAGTTTCCCCGCTGAAGCAATTCAGGAAATGGCTCAGCTGGGCTTCCTTGGAATGTTGGTGCCAGAAGAGTGGGGCGGCGCAGCAACTGGTCACGTGGCCTACGCAATGGCATTGGAAGAGATTGCTGCTGGCGACGGCGCATGCTCGACCATTATGAGCGTGCACAATTCTGTTGGCTGTATGCCCATTCTGAAATACGGCAACGATGAGCAGAAACAACGCTTTCTGCGTCCGCTAGCATCCGGTGAGATGATCGGTGCCTTTGCCCTAACTGAGCCGCAGGCGGGCTCTGATGCTAGTGGTCTACGTACTCGTGCTCGCCGCGAAGGTGATGACTACGTACTGAACGGAGCCAAACAATTCATAACCTCCGGTAATTACGCTGGAGTGGTCATCGTGTTTGCAGTTACTGACCCTCAGGCCGGTAAGAAAGGTATCAGTGCATTCATAGTGCCGACAGATATCCCTGGTTACCAGGTGGTGCGGACCGAGGAGAAAATGGGGCAACATGCCTCCGATACCTGCCAGATCCAGCTCGACGAGGTAAGGATTCCTGCGAGCCTACGATTGGGCGAGGAAGGGGAGGGCTATCGTATTGCGCTTTCGAATTTAGAGGGCGGACGCATCGGGATTGCAGCACAATCAGTCGGAATGGCACGCGCTGCTTTTGAAGTGGCCCGCGATTACGCCCGCGAACGCCAGGCATTTGGTAAGGCGATTATTGAGCATCAGGCGGTAGCTTTCCGCTTGGCTGACATGGCCACTCAAATTGCTGTAGCACGCCAGATGGTCCATCACGCAGCGGGCCTCCGAGAAGCTGGGATGCCATGCCTGGTTGAAGCATCAATGGCCAAGCTGTTTGCTTCGGAAATGGCTGAAAAGGTCTGTTCGTCTGCAATCCAAACCCTAGGTGGCTATGGCTATCTCAAGGACTTCCCGGTGGAGCGAATTTACCGCGATGTGCGCGTAGCCCAAATATACGAAGGGACTTCTGATGTGCAGCGTATGGTCATTGCCAGGGATCTCTAAAACAGTTGGCCCACCAGATCGTCCCGCCAGCTGAGCAGCCGTCTCGCTCGCCCTCAGCTGTAATCCTTCAGTGCTTGCGCTCAGTAAGAAGCGTCAGGGCCTAAATTGCCTACGTACGGGAGCGCTCAGAGACACGATACGGTGCAAGAGGCGCTCGGGTTGTGCGCTTTTTCTGAGCCAGTGTGCATTTTCCAAAGCCCTCCGGCTCCCGCTGGACGTAGGAGGGCGGCGGAATAGAGCCTCCTCTGCTCTCAGTCAGATAGCTTGACAAATTTAGGCAAATTTTGAGGCAACCTCGTGCATGGACCTTGGCTTTCCCTCGCTTTAGATTGGGCTTAATAATTTTAATAAAAACGGCCCTTTACGGGGTATCTACATGGAGGGAAAGGCAATGCCTTCACTCATGTCAGTCCAGCTACCTACTATGCCTATCCGCTCAATGATAAGGATCGCCTACGCATTCCTTTCAAGCGCAGTTTCCGTTATCACAATCGCCAATTCATTCAGGCCTCCGTCCTGAGCAGTTTTCACTGCGCTCCGTGTAAAACGGTGTGCGCGGATAAACAAAACAAAAACAAAACGCATTCATATTCGCCCGCTTTATTTTGGCGATATGAATTTATGCCGCGATAGGAGTGAGAAAGTTGGAACGACCTGATCTGAAAAATCCTGATCTCTACACGCAGAAGGTTCCTCATGAGGTCTTTGCACGACTACGTCAAGAAGAACCGGTCTTCTGGAATCCTGAAAGCGATGGTGCAGGATTTTGGGCGATACTGCGGCACAAGGATATTGTTGAGGTTTCTCGCCAGCCATTGTTGTTCTCGTCCGCATATGAAAACGGCGGTCATCGAATTTTCAATGAAAATGAAGTGGGCTTGACGAATACGGGTGAGTCTGCCGTCGGGGTGCCCTTCATCTCACTCGACCCACCTATTCACACTCAATACCGCAAAGTCATCATGCCTGCGCTTTCGCCTGCACGCTTAGGGGACATTGAGCAGCGTATCCGGGTAAGAGCTGAAGCACTGATAGACAAAATTCCATTGGGTGAGGAGGTTGATCTAGTCCCTTTGTTGTCGGCCCCGCTGCCACTACTCACCCTAGCGGAGCTTCTCGGGCTAGATCCTGAATGTTGGCATCAACTGTATCACTGGACAAATGCATTCGTTGGTGAGGATGATCCCGAGTTTCGAAAATCACCTGAAGACATGGGCAGAGTACTCGGGGAGTTCATGGGGTTTTGCCAAGAGCTATTTGAAAGTCGACGCGCAAATCCAGGCCCCGACATTGCAACCTTACTGGCCAACGCTGAAATCAATGGTAATCCTGCGTCGCTCCGCGACTTTATCGGCAACTTGATACTCACCTTGGTTGGCGGCAACGAAACCACGCGTAACTCAATCAGTCACACAATCGTTACCCTTTCCCAGCAACCCGACCAGTGGGACATTTTGCGGCATAAGCCAGAGCTGCTGAAAACCGCCACTGCTGAGATGGTACGCCACGCCAGCCCTGTTTTACACATGCGCCGCACAGCGATGGAAGACACGGTGATAGGTGGGCAAGCAATCCGCAAAGGGGATAAAGTGGTGCTCTGGTACGCCTCCGGGAATCGCGACGAAAACGTTTTTCCGGATGCCAACCGGTTCGATGTCACTCGTACCGGTGTTCAGCATGTCGGGTTTGGTTCGGGTCAGCATGTCTGTGTCGGATCCCGACTCGCTGAGATGCAGTTGCGTGTGGTTTTCGAAATTCTGAGCCATCGTGTCAAAGGATTTGAGCTGTGCGCTAACCCGCGTCGCTTCCGCTCAAATTTCCTCAATGGGCTGAAAAACTTGAATGTCGTATTGGTGCCAAAATGACTATTCTTGCCGCAAGTCGTGAGATTTGGACGAACGATGCCATCATAAGTGACACGCTCTGCTGCGCTCCTGATGTTTCCTTCGAATCTGTATCACATGGCTGGCGAATCAGTCGCTGGCGTCAGTTCGTAGGCCATTACGACCTTCCCTCGTTGCCCCAGCCCACTTACGTCGCTCACGTGGGGGGAAAGCAGCAAGTGCGGATGTGGGAGGGTGGGCGCTGGAGCGACGAAAGCTCCAGACCTAGTGACGCCACCATTGTTCCGGACGGGCTACCATCGCGCTGGCTAGTAGATGGCGAGTTAGATGTCGTCACGTTCAGTGGCATTGGCAGCATGGGAGAGTATGGGCATGAGCTTACAGCCCTCAAATTCGCCTACGCCGATCCACTAGGAATCGCACTAATGCGACAGGTTCTTGCCTGTCTTTACGAGCAACCTAGTGCCGAGCGCGACAGTTATATCGAGGTGTTGATGGCCGCCTTCCTAGCCCATTTGCGCCGGGGAGGGAGAGGCAGTGAAGTACAGATACCTTGCACTGTTTCTTCGGCCCATCGCCTGCACCGAGTCCTAGCAAAAATCCGCGAGTGCCCGGAAGCCGAGTTTGGCTTAGAGGAGCTGGCCCTGGAAGCGGAGATGACGACCTCCCATTTTTGTCGGATGTTTCGTCAAGCTACAGGAACAACACCCCATCAGTTTGTAGTTCGCACGAAGCTTGAGCGTGCGGAGCACATGCTCCACCACTCCGCATTGCCTATCTCGGTGATTGCAGATTCGCTGGGCTTTAAGTCACAAGGGCATTTCGCCCGGCTATTCCGTCAGCAAATGGGGGCTACCCCAACAGAGTTTCGCAATCGCGGACGTAAAGGGAAATGATCATGCATGGATTTCACGGGCTCGTGCTCCCTGATTTGATGTTGCGCGCAGGTACAGAGCTGCTTTCGACTTCTGACATCTTTGTCGACGAGAACCCCTGCACTGCGCAGGTTATCGCTGAAATACCAAGTGCATCTGCTTCTGACGTAGACGCAGTAGTCAAAGCCGCAAAAACAGCCTTTCACGCCACTTCCTGGCGTGATCTGACGGCACTTCAGAGGGAAGGTTTGCTGCATCGTTTTGCAAATGCGATTGAGGCTGATGCAAACCGATTGGCCGCTTTGGAGGCTTTGGATACCGGGAAACCCATCTCGATTGTCCAGTCTGTCGACATTCCAGCTGCTGTTAGCTGGTTGCGTGTATTCGCTGGGTGGCCAAGCAAGTTGGCAGGCCGATCAGGCAGTCTGACGGCAACCCCAGGGGACTTTCACGTATACACCCGGCGTGAACCTGTGGGGGTGGTGGCTGCGATCACTCCTTGGAATTTTCCGCTGGTGCTCTCGATGTGGAAAATTGCTCCGGCTTTGGCGGCCGGCTGTACTGTGGTGCTTAAACCTGCCCCTGAAACGCCACTAAGTGCTTTGCGCCTGGCAGAAATTGCATTGGAGGTAGGATTCCCACCAGGTGTTCTCTCTGTAGTTACTGGTGGAGGACTTACGGGAGCCGCGCTGGCCGCACATCCTGATGTATCAAAAGTTGCTTTCACCGGCTCTACCGCTACCGGGCAGGCGGTGCTTCAAGCCGCTATCCCTGAAGTCAAACGAGTTACGCTTGAGTTAGGTGGAAAGTCTCCAACTATCATCTGTAAAGACGCGGATCTGGCAAGAGCAATTCCCGAAGCTGCAATGGGCTGTTTTTTTAATAGCGGGCAGGTTTGTTATGCCGGTACTCGTCTATATGTCCATGCAGAGATCTACGAGCAGGTACTTGAAGGGATCGCCGGTGTTGCCTCCAGCCTGAAAATTGGCAGTAGTGCCGATCCACGCAGTCAGCTTGGTCCGCTCATCAGCGCCCGCCAGCATGAGCGAGTGTCCGGCTTTGTTGAGAGGGCATTAGCAGAAGGCATTGGTCGTTACGATGTGCCAAATATCCAGATTCCCGGACAAGGTCATTTCTTCTTACCTACTGTCATGCACGACGTTCCACAGCATGCGGAAATAATGCGTGAAGAGATTTTTGGTCCGGTGCTGTCTACGGCGCGCTTTGATGACTTGGATGAAGCGATAGCTCGGGCCAACGATAGCACTTATGGGCTGGCGGCCCATGTATGGAGCCGTGATCTTGCTACGACTCATCGCACTGCGGCCAAGTTGCAAGCTGGCACGGTGTTCGTCAACTGCGCTTTGCTGGCGGACCCTAGTTTTCCTTTCGGTGGAATGAAGCGGTCCGGCCTGGGACGGGAGAATGGACTTGAGGTGCTAGACGCCTACCTAGAACCTAAGTCTGTGGTGGTCTCATTAGCTTAGACATAGACACACACTAAAAATAAAAAGAGAGGATTACTATGCAAATTTTGGCAGCTGTGGCCAGGCATCCTCACGCCGACTTTACCCTTGAGAATGCTATTCTTGAGGCTCCGCGCGATGATGAGATTTTGGTGAAAATCGTTGGCGTAGGCTTGTGTCATACAGATCTAGTTGCTCGTGATCAATTTATTCCTATTCCCTTGCCGGCGGTACTTGGTCATGAGGGGGCAGGGATAGTTGAGAAGGTTGGTAGAGCTGTAACTAAAGTGTCTCCAGGGGATAGAGTTATCATCGGCTTTAATAACTGCGGCGTCTGTCCTCGATGCCGTGAACACTTGTCGGCCTACTGTTCAGAATTCCCGGTTCGTAACTTTGCGGGCGCCCGGCCAGATGGTTCATCGGCCATTTCGATTGAGGGAGAACGTGTCTCGGCCAACTTTTTCGGTCAGTCGTCTTTTGCCAGTCATGCGCTGGCTAACGAGCGAAATGTCGTAAAAGTCGAAGACCCAGAGCTTCCATTGGAGATTCTTGGCCCCCTAGGTTGCGGGTTGCAAACAGGCGCGGGGGGCGTTATTCGGTCATTGGCCTGTCCAAAAGGAAGCAGTATTGCAATTTTTGGTGGGGGTCCCGTAGGTTTGGCCGCTGTAATGGGGGCAGTCATTCAAGAGTGTGGCGTCATCATTCTTGTTGAACCGATGCCAGGGCGAAGAGAGCTTGCTTTAGAGTTAGGTGCGCATCACGTTCTTGACCCACTGGCTGGAGATGTCGCAGCCCAAATCCGCGAAATACTTCCCACAGGAGTGGATTTCGCCTTCGAGTCCAGTGGTCGAGAGTCAGTGGTAGAGGCCGCATTGGCATCTTTAGGTAGCCATGGTTTGCTTGGGCTGGTAGGCGTTCCGCCTAAGCCAGATAGCGGTGTTTTTCTGAACCTTGCGTCGCTTATCACATATGGCCATCGAATCCACGGGATCATTGAGGGAGACAGCGATCAGGATACTTTCATTCCTGAGTTGTTATCGCACTTCAAAGCCGGGCGCTTCCCGTTCGATAAGTTAATCAAGACTTATTCTCTTGAACGCATTAATGATGCTGTTGCCGATCAGGCGCAAGGCATCTGTGTGAAAGCTGTTCTGCTAACTTAAATGCCTGATTCGAGTAATGCTTGGGGTTAAGTTGGCTCCAATCTAAAAGGTGAACTATATGCCCATGATTTCAGTCGTGTGCCGTGATGGTGTTCGAGTTGAATTATCTGCAAGCCCTGGTGTGACGCTGATGGAGAGTTTGCGTGATTCTAGCGTTGGAGATGTCACCGCCCTATGTGGAGGGTGCTGCTCCTGCGCGACTTGCCATGTTTTCGTCTTGGAGGGGGGCGAATACTTGCCGCCCGTTAGTAGTGATGAGGGCGATATGCTTGAGGGAAGTTTATTTCGTCGTGCCAACTCCCGCCTTGCTTGCCAAGTTCAAATCGAAGATACGTTCGACGGGCTGACCATTGAGATAGCACCGGAGGAGTAAGATGGAACGTTTCGACGTTTTAATTGTGGGTTCTGGCCATTCCGGAGCCCAAGCGGCAATCGCTTTGCGTCAGAATGGTTTCTCTGGAAGCATCGGAATGGTAGGGGAAGAACCTCATCTTCCTTACGAGCGTCCTCCGCTGTCGAAAGAATATTTTTCTGGGGAGAAAGGGTTTGAGCGGATTTTGATTCGCCCAGCCGCATTCTGGAACGATCGAGCGATTGCCCTTCTGCCAAGTTGCCGTATCGAAAAAGTTAGTCCGGAGGTCCATGAGGTCGAGACGGCTGAAGGAAGACGTATCGGATACGGAAAACTAATTTGGGCCGCCGGTGGCCGAGCACGGCGTATGAATTGTGCCGGTGCAGAGCTGAATGGAATTCATGTCGTTAGAAATCGCGCCAATGTTGATGCGATCCTTGCTGAGGTGGGGGCTGCCCAAAATATTGTGGTGGTTGGTGGTGGTTACATTGGGCTTGAAGCGGCCGCAGTATTAAGCAAGCTCGGCCATCCTGTACACCTAATTGAGTCCCAGGACCGGGTTTTATCGCGAGTTGCCGGAGAAACTATTTCACGCTTTTATGAGGCTGAACACCGTAAGCATGGAGTGACTGTCCGCTTAGGAATAGGTGTAGATGCCTTGGAAGGCAGCAATGGGCATGTGACCGGGGTCTGTTTAACCGACGGTACAAAGATTCCAGCAGACTTGGTCATTGTAGGGATTGGCCTGATTCCGGAGGTTTCTCAACTGCTTAGTGCTGGAGCTTGTGGCGCCAACGGCGTTGAAGTAGATGGTCGCTGTCGCACGTCGCTGCCTGATGTTTTTGCAATTGGTGACTGCGCGTGTCACACCAATTTCTATGCGGGTGGTGAGGCGATGCGCTTGGAGTCTGTTCAGAATGCCAACGATCAAGCAAGCGTTGTAGCGAAGGAAATCCTCGGAGTAGGAGAGGATTATCATGCTGTGCCTTGGTTCTGGTCGAATCAATACGATTTACGTCTTCAGACCGTTGGATTATCTATTGGTCATGATGAAACTATTTTGAGAGGAGATCCCACCAATCGATCTTTTTCAGTGATTTACCTGAAACAGGGGCGTGTCGTGGCTCTGGATTGTGTAAATGCCACGCAGGACTATGTGCAAGGACGTGCCCTTGTTGCGGAGGGAGCAGCGATTCCTCGCGTCACCCTGAGCGATGCAAAAATTTCGCTGAAGTCGATGCTTGGCTGACATGTGAGCACATATCGCGTTGGTGCACTGCTCGAACTGAAGAAATCAAATGCACCTCTCTAAAGTTGGTTTTTTGTAGGTCAGTCAACTGATTTGCGTGTAGGTCAAGCGTAGAGTTACTTGGCGCCAATTCCCTTGATAGAGCGCCGATTTCATTCTTAGTGACGGAGCGAACAGTGAAGTCTGCGAGCTAAATAATTAGCTTTCGGTTTTTTATTGTTTTCGTTCCGCGACGCAATCGTATTACAACAATAAAAAGGTGATCGTCGTGAAAAAACTGAACTCCAAGGTTTTTGCAGCTTTGCTTGCTTCGTTTGTTGGCTCCAGCTTCGCTTTCGATGGAATGCCTGGTGACTATGGTTGGGCTGGTGACGGTACCACCGTACTACTGCTCTATGGTCAATATGAGAGCGCAGATAAATTTAAGCTCGATGGTAGTGGTGACGTACCGAACTCCAAACTAAAAGCTTCTGCTGGAATTGTTCGCGGGGTGCAGTATGCCGAAATCGGTGGCTGGAAAACCTCCTTTCAGTTCTTCGTTCCCATTGCTGATTTGTCCACGGTCAGAATTGGGGGTGTAGATCAAAAAACAAACTCAGGGGTTGGCGACCTTACCATCGGAGCAACAATATATCCTTTTGCGTCCTCCGAACCTACCGGGACTACCTTGGGTCTTACACTTTTTGTCACGGCCCCTACCGGAGATTACGATAGTGATAAGGTGAACGTTGGCGATGGGACTTGGGCTCTTACCCCTCAGATTGGTTTGGTTCAAGGACTTGGGAACGGGTTTTTCCTTGACGCTACCGCAGACGTAGGATTTTATGAAAGTGAGAGGCATAACGGTGTTAAAAAGTCAGTTGACCCGGCTAGCCAGGTTCAGCTTGATCTCCGTTATCAGTTTTCACCAGCGACTTCGGTATCTGTAGGGTATTCCAGGCTTTACGGGGGGGAGGAATACCTTGATGATCAGTACTCGGGGTCTAAGACCGACAGCCAGCAGGTGCGCTTGTTCGCCAGCCACTGGCTTACACCGACGGTGCAGACGCAGGTGATGCTGGGCAAAGATATTGATGTTGAAGGTGGATTTGAACACGACCTGATGGCTGTTGTACGATTTGCCAAAATCTTCTAAGGAATATAAAGCGGCCCTCCATGGGTCGCTTTATATGGCTACTAAAAATTTTTAATTATTGATGGGGCGGCAACCTATATCAATATTTCCCGAGCCAACTCCACCCAGCAGCCGGCACCCAACGGAATTATTTCATCATTAAAATCGTACTTGTCATTGTGCGGAGAGCAGCCGGTGAATTGCCCTTTTCCATTACCGAGCAGGAAGTAGCATCCAGGAATCTGATGGAGCATCCACGCAAAATCCTCACTCCCCATTAACCGCGCGGGCAGTTTTTCCAAAACATGCTCATTACCTAATACCCGGCGAGCGGCGGCTAGCATTTGCGCAGTTTCTTTTGGAGTATTGACCAATACAGGAGCCAGCAAGGTGTAGTCAATTTCGACCTCCACATTGAATGCCGCAGCCTGCCCTTGGACAATTTCACGAATGCGTGTTTCTACGCGGTCGCGAACTTCTCTACTCAAGGTGCGTACACCGAGTTCGATGTCCACCTGCTCGGGTATGATGTTGTAAGCGGAGCCGGTGTGAACTTGGCCAATGCTGATCACTGCTGATTCATTCGAATCCAGATTGCGGGAGATTACGGTTTGCAGCGCTGTGATGATGCTTGCCATCGCCGGGATTGGGTCGATAGCGCGAGAAGGCATGGCCCCATGGCCGCCTTTACCCTTAATAATGATTCGTACGCGTTCGGAAGACGCCGCAGTACCGCCATCGGAAACCACAGCTTGGCCCACATCCAGGCCCGGCATATTGTGCAGGGCGAAGACAGCGTCGCATGGGAAGCGAGTGAACAGGCCGTCTTGGATCATGGAAACGGCACCCATCAGTCCCTCTTCATCCGGCTGGAAAATGAGATTCAAAGTCCCATTGAATTCGCAATTTAAAGCCAGTTGCTCGGCGGCAGCAAGCAGTGTGGCGGTATGCCCGTCATGCCCGCAAGCATGCATTCGTCCAGGATGCTGGCTGGCCCAAGGAAGACCATTACGTTCAATAATGGGGAGTGCATCCATATCGGCTCGGATACCCAAGCGTCGAGGTCCATTCCCTTTGCGCAATACGCCCACAACACCATGGCCACCGATGCCTCGATGTACCTCATATCCCCAACCCTCAAGCAGACTGGCGACACGTTCGGATGTGTGAGGCGTTTCCAAACCCAGTTCGGGGTTCTGATGGATTTCACGGCGGATCTGGGTGAAAAATCCGGAGCGGTCACGCAGGGTCGAATGATCAGTGGTCATGAACTGTTCCTTGATTACTTGTCAGCAGGTTAGTCGCGGCCGGGATGCTCGGGATAAAGGCACAAAGCGAATAGGCTGATGAGTAGTGCCACGATGAGATAGAAGGCGGGGGTAAGCGGGTTGCCGGTTGCGCCAATTAGCCAGGTTACGATTAACGGTGAAAAACCTCCGAAGCAGGTCACACCAACGCTGTACACGCAGGATAGGCATGTGGCGCGTTCGGCCTTGTCAAAGCCCTCCATCAGGAGAGCGAAGTTTGGTGCGGCTGCAATTGACAGCGGCAGTACCAGTGCCACGATCGCAATCATGCACATCAATTGGCTATTAAGTCCGAGCAACCAGAATGCCGGCCAGGCTGCTGCGAGGGTTGCGGCGGTAGTTGCATAAAGGATTGGCTTGCGACGTGGCAGGCGATCTGCAAAGCGGGCCGCGACGGGGGGAATTACTGCCATCAGTGCGCAGGCCAGACCGACAAGGGCGAAGGAAAACTGAGGTGGGTAACCAAGAGTACGAGTCAGGTAGGTGGGCATATAGTAGACCACCAGATACATCGTTACGGTCGAGCCAGCCATGGCCAGGATACCTAGCAGTAACGGCCTGCTACGGCGGCGTAAGACCTGTCCTAAGGGAAGTGCATCTCCACCTTGCTCATGAGTTTCGTCCAGATGTCGGCGGATGTACCACCCGACCGGGCCGATTAGTAAGCCCAGTATGAACGGCAGGCGCCATCCCCAGCTCTCAATCTGATCAGGGCTAAGCGTGGAGGTCAGCAATAGGCCGGTCAGCGCCCCTGCGAGGGCCGCGGCTCCCTGGCTCGCGCATTGCCAACTGACCATGAAACAGCGATTGTTCTTACGCCCTGATTCCATCAGAAAGGTCGTTGCGGTACCTACTTCGCCACCGGCTGATATTCCCTGCAAGAGACGCCCGAGCACCAAAAGGATCGTTGCCCAGATGCCGATGCTGGCATAGCTAGGTGTGAAGGCGATGAAGGCAGTGCCGGCGGTCATCAGCGCGATTGTCAAAGACAGCGCAGCCTTGCGCCCGTGGCGGTCGGCAATTCGCCCGATTAGCAACGCGCCGAGGGGGCGGGCTAGGAAGCCTCCGGCAAATGTAACGAGCGACAGTAGCAGTGATGCTTGTGCTGATGCAGCAGGGAAGAACAGTTTGCCAATCGTTGCGGCGAAAAAGCTATACACAGTGAAGTCGAAAATCTCCAAGCCATTGCCTAGCGAGGAGGCAATTATGACCCGGCGTGAGTTGATTGCCGGACCTGCCGGCGTATCGATACCCCGGGGCGGCGAGGTCGGAGAAATAGGTTGATTCATGGCGGTTTTGGTCCCGGTTTGAAGTCGGAGCCAGTTTTCATCAAGCGGGAGAAACAAGCACTTGGCGATTTGGCAATGCCTTGAGCTTTACGACTACCAAGAGCCCTTCATTCATTCGCTGTAGCATCAAGATTGTGCAGTAACGGCGAGTAGTGCTCAGAGTTGGTGCTGGCTAAGCCGAGTCGAGGTGGGTTATTCGTCTTAAGTTTTGGCGTCTGTGACCCTTGATATCTTCCGGGGCTTTCTGCACCGGCTTCTGAGAGCTTTGGTCAGTTATTTCATGGCCTTGAGAAAGTCGGAATTTCCTGGTTTGTGGCGCCAGAGGATGCTGCGGCTCCCCTTCATTCATCAAGGTTGAGTCCAGTGTCTAATCGTCCTTCGCGTTCATGCATCACTGCTTGCCTGTGTTTCACTGCCTTGTCTTTGGATGTGGCTGCCGCCAACTTTCCTGGCTTGCAGATGACAGCTCCCGGCTGGGGGCCTCTAGCAACGGATACGGGACATGACTCAACCCTGAAGTTTTATGGGTCGGTTGATGCTTACATCGATACCTATGATTCCGGAAGTCGCAGCGGTACTCGGCTGGCAGGTGGTGGCGCGTGGACCAACAAGGTAGGTGTCTTCGCGCGTACTCCAGTGACAGATGACATGTCGGTGGTTATCGACATAGAGGAAGGATTCAATTTTGATGGTGATGCGCTCTCCCGTGACAACTCAACCTGGCAAGACGTCGGGCGTCTGCGTCTGGCCATGGTGGGGTTGCGATCGAAAACCTGGGGCAAACTCGATGTGGGTAAGACGTATGGAGTGACGGCTCCTACGATGCTTGATCCTTTTCTTGGTCCGGCCAAACTTTCGCCGTTCTCTTCACTGAGTTTTCCCGTGGCGACCGCCGGCTCCTACTACGTGGACATGCGCCCCAAGCATACAATTGTCTACACTACCCCGCGCTTCCAAGGCTGGAGCCTATCCTCGGCGCTGAGTTTCAACTACGACTCGGCCGCAAGCAGCGGACGTGAAATTAGAGGGGGCGGGATGCGCCTCGATTACGTGACCCCGACGTTGATGTTGATCTCCGGTTACAGTCGTTATTGGAGCGACCCCTACACCAATGGACGAGACCGTGAAGTGCAGACAGCCAATGACTACTACTTCGCGAGCTTGGCCTATGACTTAGGCCCTCTGAGTTTAAGCGCTGCCTGGCAGCGGCAAGTGGTGGATACCGAGGTAGCGCCCGAGCTGAATGTAGTTACTCTTGGCGCCATGCTACCTGTCGGTAAGGATCTGGCCCGCGCCGTGGTGGTCAACCGAAGAGTGCAGGGGCGCGACAATGATGCCTGGGGCTTCATGGTCGGTTACGATCATTTCTTCAATCCCCGAACTGCGGTGTATGTTCGTGCTGGCTTGGTAGTGAATCAGGCCGAAGCCGGCCAGACCCTTGCTGCGATTCCACTGGAGGATCGGGATGACACCCCGCAGGACTTGGCAGTGGGTTTCTACTATCACTTCTAATGGGAGGGGTAGCGCAGCATCTCGAAAAGGGCAGCTGCGCTGCGGGTGAGGTAGGCGCTGTTTGGGCAAACCAGGTTTATTGGATAATCAGGGGTGGGTTCGTTGACTTGGATCTCCTGAATATCCAGCCCAGGGAGAATTGCCTTGGGATCCTGATGGTTCACGCGACAAGTGATCATCAGGGCGTCGGTCTGTGAAACCTGCTGGAAAGCCAGGCTCAAAGCGGTGCATTCCATCATACGCGCGGGTCTAGGTAAGCCGTTACCGTCGAATAGCTGGTTCAGTTGGGACTGTGAGTCTGCAAGAGGGTCGGCGCTTATCCAGTTGGCGTATTGCAGTAAGCGCAGCGAGCGGGAGTTTCGCAGCGGATGGTTGCGCCTTCCTATCAGCGCGCTGGGTAATTGACCTAGCGAATGCCATTCAAGACCGATGGTCGTGAGCGGCATCTGGGAGGTAAGGGCAAAATCAAGCAAGCCATCTCGCAACCGTTGCAGCAAATTTGCTGGGCGCATTTCCTGGACTTTAAGGCAGGCTTGCGGGTGCATAGTCTGGAAGCGGATGAGTGCCTCATTCAGTGCAGGGAACATCGCAGTGACGGGGGTAACCCCGATATTAATCTCGCTGACCACTACTCCCTTGAAGTCCTCGATGTCCTGCTGGGCTCTTCTCACGCTTTCCAAGGTTAGCCGTGCGTGCGGCAGGAGGCGCAAACCGCCTTCACTCAGGAGGACCCCTTTATTCGAGCGTACGAGTAGGTTTACGCCCATCTCTGATTCGAACTCTTTGATCGTTTTGCTCAGAGCTGATTGGGTAACGTGCATGCGCTGAGAGGCATCTTGTAAACTGCCGGTCTCATGAATCTCCACCAAGGCACGCAGTTGTCGCAGGTTCATTCTCGATCCTAGTGCTGAAGTCTGAAATCAAATCATACCGCATATTGGTTCACAGAGCTCACAAAAGTAATTTGTGCGGCTTGTAGAGCGATGTTAATTCATTCAATTGGTGCAGTACCGTTAAGCGCTGCACGAGATAAAAGTTAGGCCAGCTCCTCAGCTCGGCGTCGCAGGCGGCAGTCAGGTTGGGATTGCAAGTCGCCATGATGATAATTGAAGGTTAACGACGGTTGCGTTGCAAGGTCATCTTTCGACTGATCAAAAATAATGAAGGACGTATCCGTGGATGCATCAGGCACAGCTCGTGATAAATGTGCGTACGCATCCTAAAGGTTGTCCGATTTAGCACATGCCAACAGTGCCTTGATACATGATTTTCTTCTGCGGCATATTGGGTGACGATCTACATTGATCTATTTTCTGCGATGGCAGAATAGAGTGTGGAGCTGAGGCATCATGATTATGAGCCTCAGCTTTAAAGTGAGAACCACTATGGCGTAGTTGCTTAGAAGGAAGTGATGACACTCCGTGCTATGGTGCCGCTGGAAAGCTCGCTGTAAGCCTCATTTATTTCAGAAATGTTAATAGTTCTTGATATAAGGCTATCTAGGTCAAATTGGCCTTGTAAATATAGCTCCGCATACTTCGGGATGTCATTCTTGATGTTCGAGGAGCCCATCCATACACCGATAACTCGCCGTTGCCCTATAAGAAGGTCGTTGTTGACATCAATTTCTATCTTCGCCCCAGGGCGGTGTGCACCAATGAGATACGTGGAGCCGCCTTTACGGCACATTTGGATGGCTTGCTCTGAAGTGGACTTAAGTCCGACAACCTCAAACACGTGGTCGACGCCAGCGTGTGCAATTGTCCGTAATGCAGTAACAGCTTCAGTCTTCGCGGAATTTATTGTATGTGTTGCTCCAAATTTTTCTGCAGTCTCAAGCTTAGAGTCCAGTATATCAATTGCGATGATCTCACGGGCTCCAGCTAGTTTGGCAGCGGCTATCGCATTCAATCCTACGCCTCCCGCGCCGATTACCGCCATGGAATCTCCAACTCGAAGTTGGGCGGTATTTAGCACCGCTCCGGCGCCTGTGACGGTGCTACAGCCTAAAATACACGCTTGAGCAAAAGGCATCTCTTTAGGGACGCGAGCAAGTTGTTGCTCATGGATGAGTGAAAATTCGGCGAATCCGCCTGTGCCAAAAACTTGCGTAACTGGCCTGCCGTGTCGAAACAGGCGGTGACCTTGGCTAGGCGCTCGCAGAGTACTATCGGGATCATCGCATTGGTATGAGAGGCCGCCTACACACGAACTGCAGTGGCCGCAGGATTGCAGTAGTGAGCCTACCACATGGTCGCCAATTTGGAACCCTCTGACGTCCGGGCCTATCTGAGCAACTACACCGGCCAATTCGTGGCCAAATACTGCCGGTAACGGGGTTCCATAGTCATGTGATGCCATGTGCAGGTCTGAATGACACAAGCCGGCAGCTCTGACTTCAACCAGTACCTCAGAGCCTCTTGGCTCATCAATCTCCAACTCTTCGATGTCGAATTGTCCGGAAAAGGAATTTAATACGGCAGCTTTCATTCTTATTTCCATGAAGGTCGTGGGTTTAATTATGCTGTTGTTTTTTGACGACTGTTGTGTGAGGTGCCGTATACTCCAAAAGGCCCTCAATGCCATTCTCCGTACCTAATCCAGATTGTTTGTGGCCAGCGAATATCTGTCGTGGATGCAGTTCTTGTGTGGTATTGATCCAAATCGTGCCGCTGTCGATTTTTTTGGCAATTTCCTCCGCTAGGTCAAGATCCTTGCCCCACACTGATCCCGCAAGTCCATAAATAGAGTCATTAATGCGGCTGATTGCTTCTTCTATAGAATGGTATTTTAATAGGGGGACTACAGGTCCGAACGCTTCCTCACAAACTATCGGTAGGCTGTCTTGAGGATTGTCCGCAATAGCTGGGGGAATAAAATATCCAGGGCCTGAAGGCACGTCTCCACCCGTCAAAAATCTCACTCCAGCCATATGGGATGTTTTCAGGAGCTCTTTGATTCGTGCATATTGTAATGCATTCTGAATGGGTCCTAGCTGAACGCCGTCTGTAAAACCGTCCCCCATTTTCACTGTTTTAGCGTAGGCTACCAGTTCTGATGCGACGTCATCATAGATCGACGCGTGAACATAAATGCGCTTAGCTGCGATGCAGATCTGTCCATTGTTTCTGAAGGCTGCCCAGAATAAATCGCGCGCTATGGTCTTAGGGTCTGCGTCCATGAGAACAAGAGCGGCATCATTCCCTCCAAGCTCTAGAGTAACGCGTTTTAAGCTTGCTGATGTGTTGCGGAGGATTGCCTTGCCAGTTTGAGTTGAACCAGTGAAAGTGATTTTGTTGATGTCTGGATGTTCAGTGATCCAAGGGCCAACATTGTCTCCACCCGTGACGACATTGATGACGCCGGCGGGCAATACTTCGTGCATCAGAGCCACCATGTGGATGGTAGCCAGCGGGGTAAAAGGTGAAGGCTTGAGTACGACAGTGTTACCTGTGAGAAGAGCAGGTGCAAGTTTAAAGGTTGCTAGAATCAACGGGTAGTTCCACGGAACAATTGCACCAACCACCCCCAAGGGGACGTGTTTTGTGGTTATCCTACGATATTCATCATCTCGCAAAGTCGTGCTTGGTATTTCCATTGCAGCGGTTTCACGAAACCATTGGGCGCAGAGGTGTACTTCCTCGAATGATTCCTTTAGCGGTTTCCCTTGCTCTAAAGTAAGTAGTTTGGCCAGCGTTTCAATGTTTCGCTCAAGGACCTCACTTGTGCGTAATAGTAGAGATTTTCTATCAGAGATGGCCAGTTGACTCCAGTCGCGAAATGCATTTCGAGCACTTTCTACTGCTAAATTGACCTGTTGATTTGACGCGTCGGCAATCGTCGCAAATGCCTCGCCAGTTGATGGGTTAATCACACTCAAGGTGTTGGTTGAGGTAATGGGTTCGCCACCAATGATCATAGGGTATACATTATCTTTGAACGGTATCATGCGTTTTCCTTCTGATATCAAAAACTTTGGAACTCAGGGATAACTGCTGCTGACTCCGACTATAGATAATTAGGTAGCAATATGCAGTCCCCCCGCAGGGGGACTGCGCAATTCAGTGCCTTCTGTTGGTGCTAATGCTGCAGATTTTGACATTGACGATTGAAGTGCTGCGGGGGGGTGGACTAGTTATTTCGAGTAAGGTGCGATGGTTGGGGGCTGAAGAGATTTAGATAATATCCGAGAAGTTCATATGCACTGCCGATTCTGAGTCGAGCATACGCACGTTTTCGGTAAGTCCTTACACTTTCCTCGCCAATATTCAAGTCGAGGGCTATCCCCGTCGAAGACATGCCATACAATGTCCTTGCACAAACTTCCAGTTCCCGTTGGGGTAGATTGATGGCGTATTTTTTTAATCGCTGCTGTATATCGCTCAATTTCCAGGGTGTGCGCAGTATTTCAAGCTTTGGAATTAGCTCGTAGTGCTTGGCTAGGATAGTAATAACTAGTGGCGATATAGACCTTAAAGCTTCAAGCTGAGTTTCGGAATATCCCCCATGTTGGAATGGTCTTACCAAACTTATTACGAAGGTCGAGCCTTGGCTTGCGCCGTATATGAGAGCAACTTCACCTAGAGCTTGTGCATAAATATTCCGTAATTCCCCCTCAGGTAAACGCTGATAGTCTATTTTCATCGCGCCGGTTCTGCTTTGTCTTGATTTTGTCATCATTTCGCGGTGAAAAGGGTCATTTTCCCAGAAACGTGTTGCATAGATTTCTGCATGACGCGTGGGGTTTTCCTGCTGATTTAAGCTGTAGCTCTCTACGTGTGAGAATCCGGTCTCAATTCGCTCATAGACTGAATATGTGGCGGCTTGACAAATATCGCGGAAAAAGGACATCAGGCGATCTTTCATTCGCACCGTCCCGATGGCCGACACTAGCCCCGCTACCTCAGAGCGGCTTGCGGTAGACCAGGTATCAAGAATTGAATTCCACTGCATTAGGCCCCCTACGGGCGACGGTAATTTTGGTATCTACCACTGGCGCTTGCTCATGAGTCCAGCGGGGTTGTACGTGTCGTGTCGAATTCTAACCTCACGATTAGAGCCGCTACGCTTGATCGCCCGCATAGCAACGAGGTTCAGTACTCGACCGTTACGGCCTGCGCCTTCGATTGCTCCGGGAAGCCATTGCATATCTTTTCCAGAGGCCTCTGTGGAGGCGTGACTTTACGATTTGCTAAGCTTAGCATATGATTAGCATGCTAATGAAGTTGGTGGCCATTTGCTTGTATCTGGATAGCTCTGGATAGCTCTGGATAGCTCTGGATAGCGTTGAGGATCTTTTGGCTAGTCGTTGTATTACCTCAGAAGAGGGCATTGCCCTTAGATGAGTAAAGAATATTGAATTTGGAATGTTGTCGATGCAGATTGTCTATGTAGTGCTCACCCTTCTGTTGACCGTTGGAGCGACACGTGTTGCGGCCCACCTACTGCCGTTACCTCTACCACTGATTCAGATTACGGCTGGTGCACTACTCGCAACACCGATGCTTGGGTTTCATATCAAGCTAGAGCCGGAGTTGTTCATGCTTTTGTTTATTCCGCCATTACTTTTTGCTGACGGATGGCGTATGCCGAAAAACGAGTTTTGGCAAATGCGCTGGCCAATTTTGACTTTAGCTTTCGGCTTGGTGTTGTTTACCGTAATTGGTGGCGGAATTTTTATCTCTCATTTACTTCCACAAGTCCCTCTGCCTGTGGCCTTCGCTCTTGCGGCGGTTCTTTCCCCAACTGATGCTTTAGCGGTATCCGCTATCGCGGAGGAGAAACTGCCAAAGAAACTCATGTGTGTTCTACAGGGGGAAGCATTAATGAACGATGCTTCCGGCTTAGTGGCTTTCAAATTTGCCGTTGCAGCGGCTGTGACCGGTTATTTTTCGTTACCTGAAGCAAGCATTGACTTTTTGATCGTGGCAGTAGGCGGGCTGGGTACGGGAGTTATTCTAGGTTGGTTGTTAGGGCGAGTCCGCGGTTGGATGGTACTGAGGGGGTGGGAGGATGCCGCACTTCACGTGGTGCTACTAATTTTGTTGCCGTTTGCATCATACATTGCTGCTGAAAATCTAGGAGTGTCTGGGATTCTCGCTGCAGTGGCTGCCGGAATGATGCAGAGCTGGGCAGACCTGTTGCCAAGGCAAACCAGCACGCGACTGCTTAATCGCAGTGTTTGGTCAATGCTGGAGTTTAGTTTTAATGGAGTGGTTTTTCTTTTACTTGGTTTGCAACTTCCTGACATTTTGAACTCGGTGGCGCAGCACAGCCATGACGTGCTTTGGCAGTCGTCA
This sequence comes from Pseudomonas sp. BN505, assembly GCF_029873175.1. Taxonomy (NCBI): domain Bacteria; kingdom Pseudomonadati; phylum Pseudomonadota; class Gammaproteobacteria; order Pseudomonadales; family Pseudomonadaceae; genus Pseudomonas; species Pseudomonas sp. BN505. The sequence goes on along the minus strand of NZ_SSOI01000012.1, from coordinate 65,597 downwards.
CTGTTGCTTTTCTATGTGCTCTCGATATTTGTAGCTCTCTTTGTACTTAGATTTGTCTGGGTTTGGGGTTATTTAAAGCTTTCACTGCGTTTCAAGTGGATGGTCGGCGGCGATTTACAGGAGCAACCGCAAGATTCTGTACTTCGTATAGCTTCGATTGCAGCATTGGGCGGAGTTCGAGGAGCTGTTACATTAGCCGGTATTCTGTCAGTTCCGCTGTTTTTGGGGGATGGAAGTGCTTTTCCGCAGCGAGATTTGATTATTTTTATTGCTGCTGGTGTTATTCTGATGTCACTTTTTAGTGCGGCAGTTGGGTTGCCGCTACTGCTCCGCGATTTGTCGATCACTAAGGGTGATGTGCAGGAAATAAAAATGCAAAGCGCTTGGCGTGAGACTGCCGCGGCTGCCATTCATGCGCTCGAGAATGAGGAGCTTGCCGGATTTATAGCTTCAAACGCTGAAGATACAGCTCTGATGGCTGAAGCTAAAGCGGAATTGATGGCAGAGTATCGGAGAGCGCTTGAGATTCCTGAGCTGGCAGTTACAGAAGTTACCCGTCAGCATGTGCGCGGCCAACTTGACCATGCTCTACGTGTGAGCGGGCTGCGAGCGCAACGTACGAAACTATATAGTATGCGCCGTTCGGCGGAAATTGGCGATGAAGTATTGCTTCCTTTACTCCATCGACTTGATGCACATGAGGCGTGGCTGTCTAATAAATACGGCCGATGGATTTAGATAGAGATGATAATTTGTCACCCTGCGGCGCGGGTTCTAAGCGTGGGTGACCTAATTGTTGGCATGAAAATTGAGGTCTTGCAGGTTTTAGATGATTAATGATTCGTTTGCTTTTCATTTGGTTTCGGTCGCACGCTTGATTAGGATGAGATTTTATTGCGCTTTGAGTGAGGCAGGGTTGGACGTACCACCAGCAGCTGCGAATGCGCTTTTGCATATACAGCGTCTTGAGCCAGTTAAACAAATAGCTCTAGCTTCGGCCATGGGGATTGAAGCAATGACATTGGTGAATCATCTTGATCGACTAGAGTCGCGTCAGCTGATTGTTCGAAGAGTTTGTGTTGGAGATCGTCGCAGTAAAGAAATTCATCTGACTGCGGTGGGGGTGGCTATCAGTGAGCAGGTGCGAGCTGTTTTAGATTTAGTCGTATCAGAGTCAATGCGAAATTTTTCGCCGGCTGATGTGACTATGATCGGAAAGTACATGGAGCTTCTGTATCTTGAGGTTAAGTCGCAGCATGCGGATTTGTTATGATTGTTGTTGGTTCGCATTTAATTGTTGAGTTACATGCATCGCTGGATACGGATGCCCGGTAAGTCGTGCGTGCATGCTGTTCAGTGCAATTGATTTTTTCATTACTGTATGGGCTTTAGAACGCGTGCCTATCATTTCTGTAGAGGAAGGGCAAGAAGCGGCGCTTCCATCACGCGTAGGCTAATAAAAAGGTTCTTCACGGAATTCAGGGAAAGACAGAAACAAGAACGCCGGCTTGATAGATAATGTTCGTGCGAGCAAGCACATCTACAAACCGGCGTTCTTGTGCACGATATTAATACGTTTCCGCCCTTTTGGGAGGGCTTTTCTGTCATCGCCATCAGGTCTGACGGCGAAGCGCTGTTAATCGACCTGATCCCGCAGCCCAAAAGATTCTCCACCTGCAGAGGCTGCGACCAACCCGGCACCACCATCCACGAATAGCTGTCTCGGTGATTATCGGGAGATACAGGCCGCGACTGAGGCGGCCTGTTGCCTGTTCGCTTCAGCAGGCTGTCGCATTGCTGGTTTTTTTCGCTGCTGTTCGGATGTGGGTGCCATATAGCGTCAGGCCGGTGAAAGCTAGGCCACCCACCAAGTTGCCAAGCACTGTGGGGATTTCATTCCACACCAAGTAGTCCACGATCGAAAAGCCGCCGCCCATGATCATCGCTGACGGGAACAGAAACATGTTCACGACCGAGTGCTCGAAGCCCATAAAGAAAAACAGCATGATCGGCATCCACATCGCGATCACCTTGCCGCTCACAGAGGTGGAGATCATCGCTCCGACCACACCCATTGATACCATCCAGTTGCACAGCACGCCGCGTAGGAAGATCGTCACCCAGCCTGCTAGCCCGTATTGCTCGTAACCTAGGGTGCGGGCCTCACCGATACTGGCAATCTTCTCTCCCACAGCTCCGGGGGAAGCATGGAAACCATAGGTAAAGACGAAGGCCATCATGCAGGCGACTGTAAGGGCGCCTGCGAAGTTGCCGACGAACACCAGGCCCCAATTACGCAGTATTCCTCTAGCGGTGACCCCGGGACGTTTGTCCAGCAATGCCAGTGGGGTAAGCATGAAGACCCCTGTAAGCAGGTCGAAGCCCATAAGGTAGAGCATCGAAAAACCAACTGGAAACAGCACTGCGCCTAGCAGTGCCGAGCCTGTTTGTACTGCGATGGTTACTGCGAATACGGCCGCTAGGGCCAAAATCGCCCCGGCCATGTAGCTGCGGATCAGGGTGTCGCGAGTGGACATGTGAACCTTCGATGCGCCGGCATCGAGCATCTTGGTGACGAAATCGGTTGGTAGCAGATAAGACATGGCGGTTCCCTCGACTGCGGGCGAAATGCGGCACCCCCAAAAGCGGGCGCCGAGGGTTGAATGCGTTTACCAGGAGCGATATGGCAAGAACTTTCCATTGAGGGTCAACAAAACCCGGTCGCCTTTGGGGTCCTCGATCCGGTCGACATGCATAGAGAAGTCGATGGCACTCATGATTCCGTCGCCAAATTTCTCTTGGATCACATCCTTGAGGGTGGGCCCGTAGACACCCACTACTTCATACAGGCGATAGATCAGCGGATCTTGAGGGATGGTCTTATCCCAGCCCTTAATTGGAAAGGCGGTTAGGGTAGCGGCGACTTGATCATCCAGCTCCAGAACCTCGCAAAGGTGCGTTGCCACCTCCAACGGCGCGCTATTCATGCCGTAGCAGACCGAGGCAAGCCATACCGGGGCCTTACCCACTACGTTGGCAAGATCATCCCAACTCAGGCCTTTGCGTGCTTTCGCAGCCATGATCAGGTGGTGCATTTCGAGTTTGTCCATTTTTCTGCTCCCGCAGTGTACTTAGTTTGAATGATCCTAATGCGAGAGGTGTGCCAACTTAATTCTGCATGTAACTGTATGATTTTGTTTGTTTTATTGTTTTTCGATAAAAACCTTGCTTGACGAAATTTTGTGAATTACGAAATATCGTCACAAGACTCACGATATTTCGTGAGCACTTTTTAGGGGTGCACCTCAGTGACGGACGTCATAGCCATTGGAATCGCATCTAACTCCGCCGTTGCCATGTTGCTAGTTGACCCAGTGCATGACCGGGTGCTGCAAGCAAACGACTCTGCACTTGATCTATTGGGCTGCAACGCCGATGTACTCCCCGGTCATGCCTTTAGCCATTTTCTGCGAGGGGGTATCGCCCTATGGGTGAGCTTTACGGATGAGGTGCTGACCCAAGGCGAAGCTTGGTCGGACGACTTGCTGCTGGTGGACCTGCAACGGCGGCAGATAGCGGTGGAGGTTACTGCCAGCGCGGCTGAAGGGAAAATGGTACTGGTGATCCAGCGGCGAGACCTTTTGGAGCTGCGCCGTAATCGTGCTGAGGCGCGTCGGCAGCACCGCTTGGGCCATGTGGGATGGGAGCGGATCAATCAGGTTTTTGAGCGCATCCAGCAGCAGAACCGGCTTATTCTTGGCGCCGTGGGCGAGGGCATCTATGGGCTCGATACCCGTGGCCAGACTACCTTCATCAACCCTGCGGCCGAACGTATTCTGGGCTGGAGTGCCGCCGATATGATTGGTCAGGATGCCCACCATTTGTTCCATCACAGCCACCGTGACGGAAGTGGATTCGAGGTCAATCAGTGCCCCATCCATGCGTCGTTCAGCGATGGACAGATACATCGCGTGGATCACGAAGTGTTCTGGCACAAGACCGGCGAACCGATCGCCGTCGAGTACACCAGCACACCCATCTTCGAGATGGGAAGGCTGGTGGGGGCGGTGGTGCTTTTTCGCGATATCCGCGAGCGGCACCGTACCGAAGCGCGCTTGCGCGATGCCTTGTGTGAGGTGGAGCAGTTGAAGACTCGACTGGAGATGGAAAACCAGTACCTGCAAGAAGAAATCAACGCCCACGGCAATCACCACGAGATTGTTGGTGAAAGCCTCGCGGTTAAGCACCTGTTGCAGCAGATCGACCTAGTGGCAGCTACCGACGCTAACGTGTTGGTAAGCGGCGAGTCAGGAACGGGTAAAGAGCTTGTGGCTCGCGCTATTCATGCCAGCAGTCCCCGCCGCGACCGCCCGCTAATTCGGGTCAACTGCGCCGCGGTGCCCCGTGAACTTTTCGAGAGCGAGTTCTTTGGCCATCTTAAAGGCGCCTTCACTGGAGCGGTCAGCAATCGAGTGGGACGCTTCGAGCTGGCAGACGGGGGAACTTTATTTCTGGATGAGGTGGGAGAAATTCCGCTGGAACTGCAAAGCAAGTTGCTCCGTGTTCTACAGGATCGCCAGTTTGAGCCTGTAGGCGACAATCGTACCACGGCCGTTGATGTGCGAGTTATCGCGGCAACAAACCGTGACCTGCGAGATATGGTTGCCAGAGGAGCGTTTCGAGAAGACTTATATTTCCGTCTAAATGTGTTCCCTATACGCTCAGTACCTTTGCGAGAGCGACTTGATGACATCCCATTGCTTGCCAGTCATTTTCTTGAAAGGGCAAGTGTAGCTTTCAATAAACCGGGTATTCGTATGCCCCTGTCCCAGGTTGAAGTGCTTCAGCAGTACGCCTGGCCAGGCAACATCCGGGAGCTTCAAAATGTGATTGAACGACAGACAATAGTCTCCCGAGATGGTCGCGTGAGCTTTCAGGAGGTTCTAGCACCCAGCGCCATGCCCAGTGGCTCGATGTCTTCAGTTACACCATCCCAGCCTGAGCCTGAGCCTGAGCCGACTGCCGACGAAGACTGGGACCGACAGATGAAGCTGAACGCGATCTCTGTGCTCAAGCGAACAGCAGGGAAAGTCTCCGGAGAGGGTGGTGCAGCGCAATTACTGGGGTTAAAGCCCACAACCTTAGCTTCTCGACTCAAAAAATGGGGGGTAGTGCCGAGAGATTACAAATAGAGCCGTTCGCAGAAGCCAGAGAAAAAGACCACTGATGCGAACGTCGGTCAAGTGGAGGCGGGGCGGGGTGATCAGGAAAGGAATAGTGACCGGTGATGCAGAGCACCGCCCCCGCTTAGCAGCGCTATGGGGGCCCACCGTGGAACTTTGGCTCGCAAGAATAATAAGGGCTGCTATGAGGACGATACCTATCCATAGATAGCGAGCGAGCAGCGAACGCGACCGCTCAATCTATCTGCCAGGTGCGTGGTAGAGCAGGTACTCAATCGAGTGACGTTTAATCAGCACGGCTGAGCGGTTGGCAAATTACTCACTCCTGCACCCGTTGTAGCGAGGGGCATAGCGGAGGTTGGATCGAGGTTGCAAAGTTCTTCAAAGACTACACTGCGAAACCAGCTAACCGCTGGATCAGCTTCCACCTGTCTGTGCCAATGAAGCTTCAACTCAAACCTTGGGATGTCGATGGGAGGTGATAGCATCTTCAGTTGATTGCTGGCAAACCACACGCCCAGCGACCGGGGAACAGTCGCGATCATGTCGGTTGTAGCGATCAATTGTGGGACACTCATGAAATGCGGGATCTCCAAATGCACGCGTCGGACCAGCTTCAGCTCATGTAGGCGTCGCTCAAAAATCTCCTGACTACGACCCTCAGGGTTGACCACCAAGTGTTCGGCCTCCAGGAATTGCTCAAGAGTCAGCGCTTCAGTGATGGAGGGGTGGTCACGGCGCACAAGGCACGTAAAGTCGTGTTCAAAAAGCGCCTGGGTCTGTATCTGCTCACCAACCAAGTCAGGGAAGAAGCCGATTGCGAGATCGATCCTGCCCTGGTCCATGGCCGACTCCAGTTGGTGGTGGGGCAGTGACACGCAGCGTAGGTCCGTATTGGGGGCCTCCGTGCTGAGGCGTCGAAGAATGGGGGGGACGAAAATTAACGCCCCTATGTCTGAGGTACAGATCGTAAAAAGCCGATCACTCGCTGGCGGTTGGAAAACCGGTTTGGTGAGAATTTCATTCTTGATTCGCTCGATTACCCCACTCACCGAGCTCGCAATCGCCATGGCAAATGGTGTCGGTCGCATCCCACGTCCAGTTGAAAGGAACAGCTGATCGTCAAAAAACTCTCGCAGCCGGCGCAAGCTCGCGCTAGCCATAGGTTGGCTCATGCCGAGATGGCGGGCGGCTGCTGAGAGATTTTGCTCGCGATGGAGTTGATCAAACAGTAGCAGCAAATTCAGGTCCAGCCTTCTGATATCCATGTTTGAAATAGCTCTTATTGTTTTTTAGCGGATTCTCAGCATAGCCCAAAGGGCGTACGGTGATCGCCAGCGGACTTGAACAGTCGACGCCGAAATCCTTCTAATTGGCTGTCGTGCCAAAGCACTCGACCATACATTGTTTAGTAAGTGAGATCAATTGTGTTCAATAGTAATCAATACGTACTGACGCTTGTTTGTCATGATGCACCTGGCATAGTATCAGAAGTCTCCACGTCTCTACTTAAATGCGGCGCAAATATTGTCGAGGCTGAGCAGTTTAACGATGCGGAGAGCGGTAAGTTTTTCATGCGCGTAGCCGTAGAGGTTTCTCCCGTCGGCGTCAATGACTTTAATAGTACTTTTGGCGCGTGTGTAGAGAAATATGGCGCTGTCTGGCAGTTTAGATCAAGCAGTCAGCGTAAGAAAGTAGTTGTCTTGGTGTCTAGGTTTGATCATTGTTTGGGTGATTTGCTTTACCGGCACCGTCTAGGCGAATTGAATATGGATGTGGTGGCAATTGTTTCCAATCACCCGAGAGAGGCACTCAATGTCAGCCTTGTCGGTAATATTCCCTTCCATTATTTACCAGTCACCGCGGCCACCAAGGTGGCCCAAGAGCGAGACATCAAACAGATTGTTACGCAACACCAAGCGGATCTCGTAGTCCTTGCGCGTTACATGCAGATCCTTTCAGATGACCTCTCGACCTTTCTCTCGGGGCGTTGCATCAATATCCACCACAGCTTTCTACCGGGATTCAAAGGGGCCAAGCCATATCACCAGGCGCATACCCGGGGTGTCAAATTGATTGGTGCGACAGCTCACTTTGTGACCGCAGACCTCGATGAAGGGCCGATCGTCGCGCAAGACGTCGAACATGTAAGCCACCGTGACTCGGCCGATAATTTAGTTCGCAAGGGTCGAGATATCGAGCGTCGTGTGCTTTCACGTGCCGTCCGACTGTTCTTGCAAGACCGGTTGATCATCAATGGTGAGCGGGTAGTGGTATTCGCTGACTGAGCGTAAGTAGAAAGACAGGAGCGATAGAGTGAATATTAAAGAAATGCGTCAGACCCCGGAAGGCTATTTCACCAGTCGCTGGGGGCAGCCGGAATACACTGACTGGATCGATGAGAGCCTGTCCTGGAAACAGACCTGCTCTATCGGTGACTGGTCATTTTTGTGGGAGCGAAAGTTCAAAGGGCCTGACGCCCTGCGCCTATTCTCAGACACGTCGGTGAATAGCTTCCAAAAATTCGACATCCTTCAATCCAAGCACGTCACTCACACCACCTCTGCCGGGAAAGTCATTGCCGAGGGGGTTCTGACTCGGTTGGGAGAGGACGAATTCTTGTTGTTCGGTCGCGGCACGTTCTGGGTTGACTACGTGCGGCGTAAGGGTAATTACAATGTAATTTCGCACGCGCAGGAAGGATTTAACTTCCAAGTCGCCGGGCCCACGGCCCTGCCTTTGATCGAGCAGGTGTGCGGGCAATCGCTGCGAGATGTTAAGTTCATGTATTCGGCCGAAATTGAAATTGCCGGCTGCCGATTGCTGGCGTTACGTCAAGGCATGTCCGGTGAGATCGGTTTCGAATTGCAGGGGCCTCAAGCACATGCAGGCAAGGTCTATGAAGCGATTATCAGGGCTGGCCAGGAGTACGGACTGCGGCGCCTCGGCGGGCGCGCGGTATTCATCAATCACTTGGAAGCCTGTTTCCCCACCATCGTCACCGACTATATGCCAGCGATCTTCGAGCCGGAGATGGATGGCTATCTTCAGGAATTCCGAGCGGCACTACCGCGATTTGCCTCGACCTTCAACATCGCCGGGAGTTTTGAGTCGCAGGATATTCACGACTGGTACCGCAGTCCGGTAGAGCTTGGCTGGGCGAAGACCATCAAATTTGACCACGAGTTCATCGGTCGTGACGCCCTGGAGAGAGAGGTCGCGAACCCTCGACGGGTCATGCGTACTCTGGTGTGGAACGGTGATGACGTTGCCGACGTGCACGCCTCGTATTTCCAAAAGGACCAAGCTCCTTATCAATTCATGGAAATGCCAAGGGACCAGCGCGGCTTCATGTATGCCGATCGTGTCGTGCGCGATGGTCGCGATGTAGGAGTCACCACTTCGCGGGGCTACAGTGTCTACTTCCGCGAGATGCTTTCACTGTGCACCATCGATGTGGCCCATGCCGAGATCGGCACCGAAGTAACGGTGATCTGGGGCGAACCCGGTCGGCGGCAAAAGCAAATCCGAGCTCGGGTGGCGGCCGCACCGTACAAGCAAGATAACCGTCGAGCTGACCTGAGCAGCGTGTGAAAGGTAGGGCAGGCATGACGGCGCGACTGATTGATGGGAAGGGAATGGCCACCCAAGTACGGCGAGAAGTGGAGGAGGGTGTCGCAGCACTCGTGGCCGCAGGACTCAGTCCTCCTGGGCTCGCCGTTGTGCTGGTGGGCTCAGACCCCGCCAGCCAGGTGTATGTCGAAAGCAAGCTCCGTCAGACCCGTGCCGTGGGGATGCGCTCCCAGCGCTTCTCGCTACCGGCTGACACTCAGCAGTCACAACTGTTGGCGTTGATTCAGCGATTGAATGCTGACAAGGCGATCCAGGGCATTCTGGTGCAGTTGCCATTGCCGCCGCATTTTGATGTCGCCCGCGTCATTAGCGCGATAGATCCTCTAAAGGATGTGGATGGTTTCCATCCCCTGAACGTCGGACGACTGGCGGCGGGGGTTGGCGGCGGTTTGATTCCATGTACGCCGCTAGGTGTGATGCGACTGATTCGTTCTGTCCACCAGGACCTTGCCGGCATGGGGGCATTGGTTGTGGGGGCGTCCAATGTGGTTGGACGACCCCTGGCACGTTTGCTCTTACAAGCTGACTGCACCGTCTCCATCGCTCACATCAAAACCACCGATCTTGCTCGTCGCTGCCGGGAGGCGGATATCTTGGTGGTAGCTACTGGGGTTCCAGGTCTCATCCGTGGAGACTATCTCAAACCGGGCGTGACCGTGATCGATGTGGGTATCAACCGTGTGCATTTGCCCGATGGCAGTCCTAGGCTTATCGGAGATGTCGTGTTTGATGAAGCCACAGCAATCGCCGGAGCCATCACGCCAGTGCCTGGAGGGGTAGGGCCGATGACTATTGCTTACCTGTTGGCAAATACCCTACAAGCCGCTCGTTGGGCTGCGGGCCACTGACCAGCCGTCGACTGCCCTCAATTCCTGAGAATGTCGAAATTGGGGACTGCGGCAGCTGAGGAGTGGGCACTCTGCTCGAAAAATCACTGGCGGGGGATCAAGCTGCGACAAAAAAGGTCGGTTTACACCGACCTTATTCAGGAGGCAGGCAGCTCTTGGGCTGCTAGCGGTGAGACGGCATGCGTGGCTTTTATCAGACCTGGAGAGCCAGCAGCCGTCTACGGTTCGACGCTTAGCCAGAGGCTATGAGATCGCCACAGCGTTCCTTGGTCAGCAGCCGATCCAGGATGCGCCTGGATTGCACTCCGCCAGCATCGATGTTGAGCTTGAGCAGGTCACGCTGCGGATAGTCGAGCAGGTTACGTTGTTGGCGTTCGAGCATTTCCAGGTCTTCGCTGAAAATTTTGCCCTGTCCCTCGCGAATGCTCTCAGTCAGGGCCTTATCGTGCGGTTTGAAGTTGCGCGCCATGCCCCAGAAATACCAGATCGACGTTTCCGTCTCAGGGGTAATGAAGTCTACCACGATGCTGGACGCCTTATGTTCAGGGGCAGCGTTATACCCACCCTTGCCGGCATGCGCTACACCGACCTCGATCAGTACATGGCTGGGCGGCGTAAAGCGGCAGATTTGCCAGCGATCGACAGGTACATCGTCCGCCAGGTTGTTGCCACGCAGCGCCATCCGCCAGAACGGCGGCGGCATGATGTTTTCCATGTGGCGCGCCGTGACGACTTCTTCACCGTGGACCGTGGTAACCGGCGGCACTTCGTCGATTTCCTTCTGGCCGATACTGGAGGCATGGACATAGGTCTCATGCGTCAGATCCATCAGGTTATCGATCATCAACCGATAATCGCAGGCGATGTGGAACAGACCACCGCCGTATGCCCACTCATCACTGACAGCCCATTCGAGGTGATGGATCAACGCTGGGTCAGCCAGGGTCTGGTCACCAGGCCAAACCCAGATGAAGCCATAGCGCTCCACCACTGCATAAGCTTTGTTGCAGGGAAAACCACGAACTCGCTGCCCGGGCATCGATACGGCTTTGCCATCACAGCCCATGACCAAGCCATGATAGCCGCAGACCAAATTGCCGTTTTCGACATAGCCCAGCGACAGCGGCGCACCACGGTGCGGGCAGAAATCTTCTACTGCCGTTACCTGCTGTTCATGTCCACGATAGAAAACAATTTTTTCGCCACAGATCTGCCGTCCGAGAGGTCTGTCGGCAATTTCATCCGGCGTACACGCGACATACCACGCGTTCTTGGGGTACATGTTGAATCTCCTGCCGTGTGTTGTAGTACTTGACCGATCGGGCGATCAAGAACGGCTCACGGTACGGTGCGGATCGATGACAAATTTCTTCGGTACCCCGGCATCAAACTCACCGTAGCCCTGAGGGGCTTCGTCCAGGGTGATCACTTGCACGCCTACCACTTCGGCAATGTTGATGCGGTCCCACATGATGGCTTGCATCAGCTGGCGGTTGTACTTCATGACTGGGGTCTGGCCAGTGTGGAAGCTGTGGGATTTTGCCCAGCCCAGACCGAAGCGAATGCTCAGGCTACCCATCTTCGCGGCGGCATCGACGGCACCTGGATCTTCGGTCACATACAAACCTGGAATGCCGATCTTGCCAGCCACGCGCACCACTCCCATCAGCGAGTTCAACACTGTGGCCGGTGCTTCTGCCTTGACCCCGGAATGGCCGTGGCCACGGGCCTCGAAGCCGACGGCGTCGACCGCGCAATCTACCTCAGGCTCACCCAGCAGGGCGGCAATCTGCTCGTGCAGCGGCACATCCTTCGACAGATCTGCGATCTCGAACCCTTGTGCTTTGGCATGCGCCAGACGAACCGGATTGACGTCACCAACAATTACTACAGCAGCGCCCAGCAGCCGGGCAGAGGCTGCAGCGGCCAGCCCCACCGGGCCTGCACCAGCGACATACACGGTGCTACCTGGCCCGACGCCAGCGGTTACCGCTCCGTGATAGCCGGTGGGAAGAATGTCCGACAGGCAGGTCAGGTCGCGAATTTTCTCCATGGCACGATCACGATCCGGCAATTTCAGCAAATTGAAGTCGGCGTAGGGGACCATCACGTACTCGGCCTGCCCACCAGTCCAGTCGCCCATGTCGACATAGCCATAGGCGCCCCCAGGGCGTGCCGGGTTTACGCTCAGGCAGACACCTGTGTGCATTTCCTTACAGGAACGGCAGCGCCCGCAGGCCACGTTGAAGGGCACCGAAACCAGATCGCCGATTTTCAGGTTTTCGACGTCACTACCTTTTTCGATCACCTCGCCTGTGATCTCGTGGCCAAGCACCAGTCCTACCTGTGCTGTGGTACGTCCACGGACCATGTGCTGGTCTGAGCCGCAGATGTTGGTGGTTACCACTTTCAAGATTACGGCGTGCTCGATCTTACGGCCACGCGGGTCCTGCATCTTCGGATAATCAATCGACTGCACTTCAACTTTACCGGCGCCCAGGTAAACTACACCACGATTCTCTAACATGACTTATTGCCTCTATTGTTGTTGTCGACAAATCTCGGATTTTATGGGTTAAACGCGTCTCCAAAAGCAACTTGGAGATTGAGAAATCAACGCACAAGCTGTCTATTTTGCAAGGCTGCTCTGAAGTAATAAGTGCCGACGTTAGCCAATATCAATTGACTAACGGTGGCATATGCAGGGCGACGATATCGGCATCCTCGCCCCCATAAATGGGATACCGCTGTCGCACTAACGGGTCATGGCCTGGAATCACATGGTCCGGGCTGGGTACCAGGCTCAACAGCGTTCGGTAACCGTCCAGCATCTCGCCGACGTTCAAGACGATGGGAAAGGGAGCATCCTGCTGCAGGTTGGCGTAGTAATGGCTTGCATCGGACGCTAGGACAATCCACCCCCGCGCCGTGTGGACGCGCACCACTTGCAGGCCAGCGGTATGCCCCCCTACCTTGACCAACTCAATGCCCGACGACATTTCACTGTTACCGTCATGAAATACGACACGCTGTTGATACACGCCCCTCACAATATTCACGACGTCTTCGACGTTGAAGGAATGACGCAATGGTGGATAAAGCATGTATCGCCCAGTGGCGAAATTGATCTCCGCCGACTGCACGTGAAACCGCGCATTCGGCAAAAGGTCGATATTGCCTGCGTGGTCGTAATGCATGTGCGTGATAATCACGTCCTGCAGCTGTTCGGCGCTCACGCCTAACGGTTCAAGGGCGCCAATAGGGCAGCGCAGCAACTGGCGTTGCCGTTTGTCCGCAGTCACTTGGTTGAACCCGGTATCAACCAGTACGCACTTCCCATTCCCGCGAATCAACCAGACGAAGTAGTCCATCGGCATCGGTCCGTCGTGCGGGTCGGTCGACGAGATAAAGTTTTCATGGCGCTTGCGCGCCACTGTGGCATACCGGATGGCAAATACTTCGTGGCAGGGAAGGGCGCTCATTTGCTTATGTCCTAAACATTCCAGCGCGTCACCTACATGTCGGTGACGCCAAGGGTAGTTAACGGGTGCTCCGTCAGGCTTTCGCTGCAGCAGCGTCGTAGGCAGCAATGGCGTCGCTGGCCACGCGGAATGCGGCAAGTGCTGCCGGCACGCCGCAGTAAATCGCGGCTTGCATCAGAATTGCGCGAATTTCATCCCGACTGACACCGTTGGTGAGGGCACCTTTGACATGCACACCGAGTTCGTGGTGTTGATTGAGAGCCGTCAACATCGCTAGGTTGATGATGCTGCGGGTCTTGAAGGGTAATGTTTCATCGCCCCAAACCGCTCCCCAGCAGTACTCCGTCACCAAGGCTTGCATCGGCTTGTTGAAGTCATCTGCGGCGGCCCAGGACTTTTCAACGTGAGCGCTGCCCAATACTGCTTTGCGATTGTTGAAGCCTTTTTCAAACAGTTGCTGATCAGTCATTTACATTCTTCCTGGTAGGGATTTCGATACCTGCCCATTGCTCGATCAGGCACGCAATACGGGTGAAGTCAGCGTCCGGACCAAACGCTGCGTTGGTCATGTTCAGGACCTGGCGCACTGCACTGCCGACGGGCATTGGCACGCCCATCGCTTCAGCTTCGTCGAGGCACAAACGGGTGTCCTTCAGCGACAGGGCGGTGGTAAAGCCGAAGTCGAAGGTGCGCGGCAGCACGGCGCGGGGCAGCTTGTCGACAGTCGCGCTGTTGCGGCCGCTGCCGGCGTTGAACACTTCCAGCATGACCTGCGGATCCAGGCCGGCTTTGACGCCCATCACCAAGGCTTCGCTCGAAACCGCCAGTGCAGTGACCGAAACGAGGTTGTTGACCAGCTTCATCGTTTGGCCAAGACCCGCGAGCTCACCACAGGAAATGACCTTGCCCAGCGTTTGCAGTAGAGGATGGACCAGTTGCACCGTTTGAATGGGGCCTGCGACCATCAGGGCCAAGGTACCTTTAGCCGCCCCGGCGGCGCCGCCACTGACGGGCGAATCGATGGCGATAATGTCCGCTGCAGACAAGTTTTCACTGACGTGCTTGGCCATCCGCGGGCCAGTGGTCGACAGGTCAACGAAAACTTTGATTTTCTCGCCATGAATGACCCCGTCCTGGCCGAGGGCAACCTTTTCCACCACATTTGGTGTAGGCAAGCTGGCGAACACTACTTCCGCCTTGTTGCTCACATCGAGGGCGCTGTTACATGCTGTAGCGCCGAGCGCAACCAGGCGCTCGACCGCTGCAGCATTGAGATCAAAAACATGCAGGTGTTGGCCTGCTGCCAGCAGACGGGTGGCCATGGGTTCACCCATGGTGCCCAGTCCTACAAAACCAAGAGTCGTTTGCGACACAGCAGTTGCTCCTTGAGGAACCAATTAAGACAACACCATCCTCGCCTCACGAAGCAGCACGTTGGCGAAGATGGGTACGATCAGGGCGTGGATGCACTGTCCATCAACCTGGCGAGCAGCCCGCGACCGAGCAGCACCTCCTCGTCATTGACCACATGAGCCATCCCCGGAAACGCCCGTAGCGTTAGGTCGGCCTGCATAGTTGCGAACACCAAAGCGGTTTGCAGTGTTCTGGTCAGAGGGACCCACTCATCCTCATCGCTATTTGCCAACACCACGGGTGTACCGTGTAAGCGCTCGGAGGTGGACCAGTCGATGCCAACTGGCCCGATCAAGCCCCCTGTATAGGCGATCAGCCCACCCCAGCGAGCAGGTCGGCGGTACAGGTATTCGCAGGCTAGGCAGGCACCTTGGGAGAAACCGAGAAATGCGATGTTGCACCGCTCCACGCCCAGCTCCACCAATCGCTCGACCTCTTGGTCCAAACGTTGAATGGCCTGGCCCAAAGCCGTGGCGTTGAGCTCTTCTGGATCCATGAACTTTCCGGGATACCAGGATTTTTCATGGGCCTGCAGCGCGACATAAGCCATGTCGGGCAAGTTGATCCGCTCGGCAATCGCCATCATGTCGGAGGGCGACTGGGTACGCCCGTGCAACAGGATGGTGACGACACTATTGGGCTTTACCGGTGCGCCGAAGGAAAGCGATGGCAAGTCGAGGTGACAGTAGCTATTCATGGCTGTCACTCAGAACTTCAACGGTTCGAGATACGCCGAAATTTCTTCTGCTTTATCACCCAGCTGGGGAGGAATCTGGATGGTCTGCCCCATCGCTTCATAAGGTTCATCAATCAGAAAACCTTCAGGCTTGGACACCGTGGCTTCAAACAGCGCGCCCCCTGGAGTGCGCACGTAAATCGAATCAAAGTAACCGCGGTCTTTGCGGTCAGACACATCGGTGTAGCCCAGTCCTTCTAGGTGATGCTTTACATTCTTCTGAACGCTGAGATCGCTAACTTCGAAGGCACAATGATGGACTGTGCCTTCGCCGTAGGCCCAAGTCCCCTGTTCGAGTTGCGGTTCGTGCTGGAAGTCGATGATGGTGCCGCTACCGCCTTTACCGACGTGATAACGGGTGAAGGCACCATCGGTATTTTCGAGCTTGCCACTCCAGCCGTAGTGCATGAACTCGGCAGAGTTCTCCATGTCGCGAACGGAAACGGTAATTCCGTGAGTGCCTCGGATGCCGAAGCCTTCTGGGATCACCCCATTGGAGTACGGTTTACGGTCGTCGTCGGCGATACCGACCAGCTCATAATCGATGCCGCACGGGTGCGCAAAGTGCAGTACCTGTTCACCGAAGCGCTCAAGCAGCTCAGGTTTGAACCCATGGTTGGTCAGATGTGTAGCCCAGAAGCCCAGAGACGATACTGGCACCGACAATGCCAACGTCTTGACCTGGCCCGAACCGCGCTTGGCTTTGCGTCCGGATTGGCGCATTGGGAAACACGTCACCAACGTGCTTTCCTCACCCAGATCATTACCGTAGTACAGGTGATAGATTGGTTCGACGCCATCGTACAAGCCAGTCTTCTTCACGCTTTTGAGCCCAAGCACTTTGGTGTGGAAGTCATAGTCTTCCTGAGCACCGCCGACGTTGAGGGTGATGTGGTGATGGCGTTGGATATGCGGATTGAGTTCCATGACGGCCTCTTTCTTATGGTTGTTAAGGTTGCTCAGGTCATTGAATACGGGATGGCCGACTACGGGCGGCGGCCTTCTAGGGCATTGGTGAGCAAGGTGCGAATGCCTTCGGCCTCAATTGGCCGCGGATTCCAATAAGGTGACGCGCAGGCCACTTCTGTTGCCCGATCAATGTCTTCGGCTGTCATGCCCAGCTCTGCGAGGGTCGTCGGAGCACCTGATTTTTGAGCTAGATCGAACAAACCGCGTGCCGCATCGTCGGTTCCCAGTGCCCGGGCGATCAGGGCCATCGCCTCGGGAGCAGCGGCACTGTTGTAGGCTACGGCGTGGGGTAAGATCACCGCGTGTGTAGGGGAATGCGGAAGGTTGAAACTGCCACCCAGGGTGTGGCAGAGCTTGTGGTGAATGGACATCCCTACCGCTCCCAGGCACGTGCCGCACGTCCATGCGCCAAATAGCGCATCCGCGCGGGCTTCGATGTCACTTGGATCGTGGTGGATCGCGGGAAGTGCGCGACTGATCGCTGCAATGCCTTCTTGTGCCAAAAGCGAAATCAGCGGGTTTGCGTCTTTGGAGTAGAGCGCTTCGACTGCGTGCGCAATGGCGTTGAGCCCGCTGGTCACGGTTAAGTCAGCAGGCAGCGACAACGTCAAGTCAACGTCATAGATGATCACTTCCGGAAGGACTTTGAGCGTGCGTTGGGTCGTCTTCAATCCAGCTTCGGTCTGGCCGATGATGGGGGTGGCCTCCGAGCCTGCGTACGTGGTCGGGATCACGATCTGGGGGAGGTCGGTTCGCAACGCCAACGCTTTGCTCAGACCGATGGTGGAGCCGCCGCCAATTGCAACTAGGCAGTCAGCACGGCTTTGCTCCACAACTCGCAAGGCTTCTTCGGTCACATCTACGGGGGTATGCATGGTGGCATTGTTGAACACGCCAACCGCCAGATCGCCAAGCAGCTGGCACAGGTGTTGACCCTGCTCACTCTGCGGTGCGGTGGTCAGTACCAACGCACGCATGCATCCCAGAGCTCGAACTTCATCGGCCAATTGGGCTAGCGTGCCTTGGCCAAAAATGACCCTTGAGGGCAGGGCGTTGTAGACAAATGTTTGCATGCCGCTTCTCCGCTGAGGCGTTGCCTGTTGTTGTTTTTGGAGCATCTCGCACCCACGGCCGCTGAACATCCTGCCAAAAGATAGTTGTGCGGATCGTGCTGGAATTAGGGCCTGACTCAGGCCCGATCGTCGCCGAGAAATGCGGCTACCTCATTGCAGGCGGCAGCAGACTCATCCAAAACCAGGTGGCCGGCATCGGGGAACAGTGTCAGGCTGGCACCTGCGATTAGCTGCTGCCAGGCGGCCCCCTGGCCCGGTGGCAACAGGCGATCTTTCTGACCCCAGATCAGCAGGGTAGGGCTGCTGATAGCACCCAGGACTTGAGGCATGCGGGGATGATTCAGTGTCCCGTCGCGCAACAGACCGGCTACTGTTGTGCCTTCCTTATGCCGCATCGCGGCAAACTCGGGATCTTCGCCATCCGGCAAGTACGGCTGGAGCGTGCACAAGTCGTAGACCAGGTAGCTGAGGATCTCATCGGGTGCGAGGATGCTCAGATCAGGCTGCGGGTGTGCGGGCACTTCCAAGCCCGCCGGCGCGACCAGTACTAAGCGGTCGACAATGTCAGGATGGGCGGCTGCGAAATGCGCAGCTATCCAGCCCCCAAGCGAGAAGCCGACTAGGTGGACGCGTGGCAGTTCCAAGGCCTTTATCAACGCAACATAGTGAGCCACATAGTGCTCAACAGTGGTGAATTCAACGCTACTCTGCGATGGGCCGAAGCCTGGATGGTAAGGAATGATCACCTCGAACTGCGAAGTCCAGTCCCGAGCGAAATCAAAGCCGTGCCACGTGGCCGCCCCATGCAGAAACAGCAAGGGCTGACCTTGGCCGGCACGATAGACAACGGTCTCTATTCCGTTGACAGAGAGCGAGGTTTTGCTGAAGCCGGTCAGGTCGACGCGGCGGTCGCCGGTGCAGAGTTGCGTCATCGTGTGCCTCCATATGAAGTCATGTGCTGCTTCCTGGGTGGAGCGGTTCCCCCGCTCAGTCAGGTGCATTCTTTGGAATAAATAGGCGCGGATCACCTATCAGCAGATAGTGGTGGTCAACGGCTACCGCACAGATGGAGATGGGCTGGAAAAGGAGGGGAGGAGGATGCGAAGTGGTGACACAGAGGCGTATTGCGAAAAACCGAAAAAGCTTGCTGCACTCACGCACGAATGAGGCAGCAAGTTCTCCAAGACCTACGCGAGGGTGAGAGCAGGATTAGCGGAGATAACGTTACGGATCAGCATTTGTACAGAATCGTCACCAATGAAGCCCAGCCGTCGAGCACCGTCTGCGGTTAAAGGCGGCTGGCGGAAAATTGCTTCGACTGCACTATTCGTTTGGCAGGTAATCAACTGGCGGACCTCATCGCCATAGCATTCTGCTAAAGCATCGATCAACGCATGCATCTGCAGATACAAAGCGGGTAAGGTCCAGTTGCGCCTGTCTGGCAATTCACCGGTGAGTCGCGCCGCATGGGCCAAGTTTTCGACGCAGGTTTTCACCGACATCACCCAGGTCCCGGCCTCTGCGGCCATCGGCAAAGTGAAGGGCTGATGAGCGCGAGCGGCATAAAAAACATCGCTGAGAAACGCCGACAACATGGTTTGCGAACCGGCAGGGCGAGCGATGATCCCCGGCAGCCGAAGGGACAGGCCATCAAGGAAACCTGCGCGGCTGTAGTCATTAATCAGGTGCTCACCGACTAACTTATGCGTGGCGTAGCTTATGCCTGGATTGGGCAACGTGGCATCGTTGATCTCCGCCGGCCATGGACTGGAAAAGACAGCCGCTGAGCTCGCAAAGACGAACCGCGGGCAGTGACCTTGTCGACGAATGCCCTCCAGCAACTCAATAGTTGCATCCAGATTGGTGGCTTTACCGAGCGCGAAGTTGTCGACCGATTGACGACCGGCGACGGTTGCCAAATGAAAGATCCTGTCGGCAGGGCGACTCAATAGCTGCTCCAGGACCTTTCGCTCAGTCAGGCCGCCCACAACATGCTGCACACGTGGATCAGTTGCTGGCTGAGAGAAACTAAGGTCCGATGCCAGGATGCAGTCGTCAGGACCGGCGTCACAGAGCAAATGCTCAATGAGCGCGCTGCCGACGAATCCGCCCGCGCCAGTGATTAATGTAAGCACAAAGGCCTTCCTTATCGCGGGTCAAGGATTGGGGATGAACGCGATTGTCCGCACTTCCAGGCTCTCGCGAGCCGGCGCATCGACGGCGCTGGTCGGATCGTCGAACGCACTGTGTCCAGCCCATTGCACGGCTTCGGCATCCGAGTCGACCAGCTTGAACAGGAGCATTTCGTCTGGCTGCATCGCCGGGTAGTAATACCAACGCTGATTTTCGTTATAGGAAATGTTGAAACCAAACGCCGGGCTTACGCCAGACCGGGTGGCCAGCAACTTGCACAGATGTTGGTCGTGACGATCAATGGTCGATCCATCCAGTACGGTCAATGGATGCCGCTGGACCGGCTTGATCGGCCGCCATACGTTTATGATCATCCAGCGCCCGTTGAGAAGGCGTTGGCGGTCATGTTCTGGTACCAGGTGTTCGGCAATGGCATGCGCGGTAGGAGTGTCGTAGTCCACATGGACGTTCATTGCCGGTGTGCGAACTCTGGCAACGCCACCCTCGCTACCGCCGCGCAGCTGCTCGCCGAAGACCACGACGTGCGTCGCGTTGGTCTGTTGCTTGATGACACTCACGACTTCCTCGAAGTAGATCTGGCGCACCGCGTCCAGGTCAGTGAAGTCGTGCACAGCGCTGGTCATTTTAACTAGCGTGAAGGCATTCTTTTCCAGTGAGAACTCGGTGTTGGAAAGGCGCGCATTGTGAATTTCCACGGAGTGCGGGATGAGGCGAATCTTGGCGTTTCCCTTCACTGCATCGTCCATGTAGGCGAGCTTCTGCGAGGGATCTGCGAAATTAAGAACAGTTTCCACCGAATTCAATGAGGTAGTCGCAACGGGGGTGTTCATTGATAACTCCATAACAGTGAGCACATCGACGCGTAGCTCGACGGACCCTCCTTCAAAGAGAGACCGTCGCATAGCCAGTGGGTCAGGACGGCAAGTTGACGAGTGGGACATCCCCGCGAGCGGCAGCGGCCACTTCGGCGTTTTCTTCACGGATCAGTTTGTCGATCATCCAGCGGAACTGGCCTAGGCCGGCGTCGAAGCTGGTGGCGATCATCGGGCGGTCTGGCGTTCTGAGTTTGACCTTGTACTGCGCCTCGATGATTTCCCGGTCCTCATCGAACGCTTGGCGAGCACCTCTCCAGAATTCATCCACCCATTCATCGTCAAAGATGTCCGGCATGAGGATCGAGAATGAGTAGCGGCTGCGCCCATCTGCCAGCGGTGTCACGGCCTGGCAACTGTATTGGGTGAACAGGCTCGGCGTTTTCGACAGGTCAGGTGGGCCATCGTTGTTGATGTCCGCGGAGCCGGCGAGCAGGGCATGTGAATGCAGCAGCATCACGCCAGGTATCTGGTAGTCGTAACTGCTCCACAGGTCGAGCTTACCGGTGCCCTTGTCGCCGAAAGCGGGGTCCTGATTGCGCACATACCGTGATACCCGCAGCGCGCGGTCCAGGCGCTCGATTTTCGGGCGGGTATAGGCCCAATCCTCACTCGCACCGAAGGAGGTCGGATGCACGTAGGCCAAGTGCGAGAAGTCCAACAGGTTGTCGTTGACCTCTTGATAGTCCGTATCGTACTCGATGAAGCCAGAGCGGGATTTGAACCCGGGGGTATCGAGCGCCATGGCGCGGGGGATCAGTGCGATATCGGCTTTAGCAGGATCTCCCATCCAGACCCAAATCCAGCTGTGTTTCTCGACAACCGGATAAGACCGCACACAGGTGTTGGCAGGTATCTTGGGTTGTCCAGGGATTTCCACGCAACGTCCGCTGGGATCGAATTTCAAACCGTGGTACATGCAGCGCAGGTCATCGCCCTCACGGCGGGCTTTGGACAGCGGTGCACCGCGGTGGCAGCAGCGATCTTCCAGGGCGGCATAGCCCCCGTCGGCAGTCCGGTAGATCACCATGGGTTCATTCAGAACGGAAGTTTTGAACAGCCCCTCATCCTCAAGTTCATAGTTCCAGGCAACGGTATACCAGCAGTTTTTTATGTACATTTTTTGTTGTTCCATGCTGAATGAATTATTGGGCGGCCGAGGCAAGACTTTGCTGGCGGGCCAAGGCTTGTTCGACAGATTCGGCGATCTGTTGATGGCGCGCATAAATGAAGTCGAACAGTTCGGGATGGGTTAGCACGTAGAGGTCACCGCGCTTGATCGCGTCGATCACCAGATCACCGGTGTAGGCCGGACTTACCCAAGGGATCTGGACGTCACGGAAATGCTCCGTCGATTCAAGGTCCACGTCGGCCAGGTGCCCCTCGCCAAGATCTTTCGGTCGATTGCGACTGCTGTTGCCGATGTTGGTCCGCACCGGGCCGGGACACAGCACACTGACGCCTACCTTGGAGTTCTCGATTTCCAGTTCTTGTGCCAATACTTCTGACAGCGCGACCACGCCGAATTTGGCGACGGCATAGGCGCCCAGGGTAGGGGTGACGGCCATGCCGGACATGGATGACGTGTTGACGATGTGCCCGCCATCAGTGTTCGCCTTGAGCAGGGGCAGGAACGCGTGGATACCATGGATGACGCCCCAAAGATTGACGTCGAGCATCCATTTCCAGTCATTCAGGGTGAGGTCCGAGATGGCCGCCATCGGACCGATACCGGCGTTGTTGCACAAGATGTCCACTTTGCCATGCAGGCTAATGACTTCGTCGGCAAGTGCTTGCACACTTGCACTACTAGTCACGTCTGTACGGATGCCAGTCGCTCCGATCTCTCGTGCAGTGGCCTGCAGGCGATCATCGTCGATGTCGGCAATGATCACCTGTGCACCTTGGGCAATCATGCGTTCAGCAATCCCGCGGCCGATCCCTGAAGCGCCTCCGGTGATGACTGCTACCTTACCCTGCATTGTTTCGATACGGCTCATTGCTTGCTCCTTGAGGTCGGTGCGCATTTCAATCGTCGGTGGCGGTAAACAGCGGCATGGCATGTGGTTCACGCGTGTCTTGCTCACCCAAACGATCGCGCCAATCAGCGCTGTAGGGGGTGCTGACTAGGGCGAAGAGGTTCATCAACGCGTTGCGCACGTAGTTCGGGTCGGAGGCCATCTTGCGGAAGCCTTCCTCGTCCTGTGCTCGCCTTTCGGGGTCAGCTTCTTGAACTCGGCGTTTATGTTCGATGGCCAGTGGATTGACGATGTCCAGGAAGATCCTTCTCCGTTCGGCGGCGTAGTAATCAAGTACGTCTTCGTCGTGGCCCTTCAGCACCAGCCCCAAGGCTTCGATGAGGGTGACGGCGTCCTGAATGCCTGCGGTGAACCCAAGTCCACCGATCGGGCTGGTGGCGTGGGCCGCATCGCCAGCCAGCAAAACCCGGCCCGCGCGGTAGGTCGACGCGCAACGCTGGTGGACTCGGTAGGAGCTGGCCCGATCAAGCGTGTAGCTAGCACCCTCAGGCAGGAAATGTTCGTAGCGCTTCGCCACGTTTGCCTGGCGCTCTTCTTCGGTCCAATCAGTACGCTCGCCATAGGCAACTCGCCAGAGGTTGTCATTACTGATCTTGGAGATCACCGCCCAGTTGACTGGGTCAGCGATCATCGTATTTTCGCAATAGCCGTGGGCCGCGAAATCGAAGTACACATTGGTGGCCATGAAAGTGTCGGGCCAGGTAAACCCTTCAAACTCAATGCCCAGTGATTTGCGTACTGCACTGCGTGCGCCATCGGCTGCGACCACCCAGTCGGCCTCCAGGCGTTGCTCCCCAGCCTCGGTAGAAACCTCTACGGCTACTCGCTGAGTATTGTCCACGACCCGGTTGAAACGGGTACCCCAAAGGACGCTGACATTGGGCAGCTTCAAGAGTTGCTCGAGAATCAGCTTGGCGAGCACGTGCTGGCCGAAATGCAGTGTGTAGTAATAGGGGGTATGCACCTGCAGTACACGGTGGTCGAGCTCACCGATGTAACCGCTGGCAAAGCGCATGGTGAAGGCGTGCCCACGCGCGCCAACTTTCTCAGCTTCTTCAAGCAGCCCGAGATCGTCCAACGCTTTCAAGCTAGATGGCAGATAGACCATGGCGCGCGGTGAGTCGTCGAGCATTGCACGCTCCTCGACCACGGTTACGTGCACACCTTGCTTGGCCAGGCCGTAGGCCGTGAGCAGGCCGGTTGGCCCCGCACCAATAACCAATACATGTTTTTTTGTTGTCATCCCGCACCTCGTAAATGTTGCAGCAGCATCCAGCGACGGTCCGGACTACAAGTCCAAAACCAGGCGTTTGGATTTGGCCCTGGAACAGCAAGGGGTAAATTGATCATTGGCCGCTTGTGCCACTTCATCCAAGTAAAGGTCTCGGTGATCGGGGATACCGTCCAGGACTCGCGTGATACAGGTGCCGCACACACCTTGGCTGCACGAATACATGATCTCGATGCCATGCTCTTCCAGCACCTCGACCACGCTGCGCTCTGCTGGAATGGTGTAAACCGCGCCCGTGCTGGCAATCTCGACTTCGAAGGGATCGTCGGCAGAGTGGTCGCTTACGACCCCAGCGAAGTATTCGACGTGTAACTGCTCCGCCGGCCAGTTAGCTGCCTTGCAGGTGCCCAGCACGTAATCGATAAAACCTTTCGGCCCGCACACGTAAACATGGGTCTGGGGGGCGGTGTCAGCAATAAGCGCGCGCATATCGAGCTTCTGCTCCGGCTGGCCGTCATCGAGGTGGAAAGAGGTTCGATGGCTAAACGGCGAATGCATGATGCGCTCGTGGAAGGCCATCCGGTCGAGCCCGCGTGCGCAATAGTGCAGGGCAAAGTCACTACCCAGTTGCTGCAGGCGCTCCGCCATACACAACATGGGGGTGATACCGATACCGCCAGCCATGAGCAGGATTTTCTGCGCATTGACCAGAGGGAAATGATTCTTGGGCGGGCTGATGGTGAGCAGATCACCTTCGTGAATGCTCTCGTGCATACCCTCCGAACCACCTCGCGATTGCGGATCCTTGAGGACACCAATCAGGTAACGCTGATTTTCGTGCGGAGGGTTGCACAAAGAGTACTGGCGAATCAGGCCTGGACGTACTTGAACGTCAATGTGCGCACCGGCACTGAAAGACGGCAGTGGCTTGCCATCAGGATCGATCAATTCAAAGCTGCAAATGTCGAGCGCTTCGCGCCGCTTGCTTTGAACTTTAACTGTCAAGGTGAGTGCTGAACTCATGGGGATGCTCCGATCTAGCGAGGCCCGGGTACGTTATTGTTGTGCCCCGACGTCATTCAATGCGTTCTTGAGATGGGAAGAACCCTATCTGTAGAGAGGAAGTTGATAGCCTGGATAGGGCGCGCTAGCGCATTCCGGGCACGAGTGCCGCGGACCGTCCCTGCATCTCTCAACGTTGACGTCAGGCTGCGTGCAGCTTTAATGGCACACGGATCCAGCCCAGAATGTTGTTGTTGATCAACCTTTCGGGAGTGTCTATGAGCTCCACTTTCTTGACGCGTTCTGCTAGGACGCTGAACAAGCACTCGAACTCCAGGCGCGCGAGAGCCTGGCCGGCACAGCTGTGTACGCCAACGCCAAAACCGAGGTGCGGACCCTTGCGGGTGAGGTCGTATTGATCGGCGTTTTCCCAGCGGCGCGGGTCACGCCCAGCAGCGCCAAGGAAGACGCCCAGCACGTCGCCCTTTTGCAGGGGAGCACCCTCCAGTTCGAGATCTTGCGTCACCAGTCGCCCCATCATGCGCGCTGGAGGGTCATAGCGAAGCGTCTCTTCCAGTGCATTTTTGGCGAGCGATGGGTTAGCGTGCAGCTTGCTCCATTCTTCTGGATGTTGGCTGAAGGCATGCAACGTGTTTCCGATCGTCACCATGGTGGTGTCAAAGCCTGCGCCAAGCAGGGTCATCACCAGCAAGTTAGCCTCGGCCTCAGTAAGGATTCCTTCATCGGCAAACCCATAGATGCGGCCGGCCAGCCCGTTGGGAGTAACCGCCTCCCGGTTGCAGTTTCGCTCGATCCATTCGAAGGCCGGCACTGCCTGAACCAGTGAGTCTGCAAGAATTTTGTTGCGGGGCCCCGCACCATTGAAAGCCGCCTCGCCGAACTTGAGTACCCGCTCGCGGTTTTCTTCCGGCAAACCGATGGCATCGGGGAAGATCTTGAGGATGTAGCTGGAGGCCAGATCCTGAACACCATCAATGGTGCCTTGCTGCAGGTAGCGATCCACAACGGCTTCAGCTTGGCGGGTAAATTCTTCCCGCATGGACTTGATGGCCGGGGGCGAAAGCAGTTGCATGAGCGCGTCGCGCGAGCGCGTATGCGCAGGCGGATCTTCGGTAACAAGAATCTGCGGAACGATGGATTGTTCGTCCTGGAAAGGGCGTCCAGTGGAGGAGAATTCGCGCCAACGAGTCAGGACAGATTGGGCAGGGGCGTGTTGGCCAACAAAGAAACATTTGTGCTGATTGAGCCAGACCACCGGACCAAGCTCACGAATACGGCTTTCGGAGGTCTTGGCATTACGGATTTCTTCGACGGCCCACGGGTCAGCATCGGTGGTGGGAATTACATTGCGATAGAGGCCGCTCATCATTATCTCTCACGTTGTTGTTGGATTTCTTGCACGTGAGATGAGCTTAAAGAGCGACTCTGCTGCCTATAACCTATCTGTTGATCAGCGGATCAGCAAGGAGCGAAGTAGCGCTGACCGCGCGCTACTTCGCAACGCTGACTAAAAGATTACTCCGAACTGTCGCGCACGGCTGACGGCCTGACTACGACGTCGAACGCCGATCTTGTCGAAGATCTGTTGCATGTACCATTTGACACAACCCTCCGTGATGTTTAATCGGCGGCCGATTTCCTTGTTGCGCAGACCGCCGTGAACTAAATGCAAAATCTCGATTTCGCGGCTGTTTAGCACGCCGGATACGGCGTCGGCGGACAGTGTCGGTAGTTCGTTCGACAACGGCAGGGGCGCCGAGGCCGGTTGCGCTTGACGCTCCGGCGCGTTGAACACTTCGGCGCCGCGACAAAGCGTATCCAGCTCTTCGATGAAATCATCGACCTGAACACTGGTAGCGAGCGTCACATGCATGTGATCCATGTTGCCGAGCAACCCGCCAAGCCAAGCTTTTTCATCCACAAAGGTGCGAACCAAGCGCCGTCGCGCGGCCGTCTCGAAGCTTTTCTTCAGGCCGCGCTGCGCGCCTTTATCGTTGCCCGAGAGTAAGAGTAAGTGCGCATGCAAGACTTCCCAGCGTAGGCAGTTGCGAACGGCATCCGCTTGATGCAGAAAGCGCTGCCAAGCGCGGCACAACTCTATTGCATCTGCGAGCCGACCTTGCGCGATAGCCACACGTGCACAACAGAACGCCCGTGCCTCATCGCGAGTAGTAACCCTTGAGGCTGGACGCACATGTTCGAGCTGGCCGATCAACCCATTCATGCGGCCAAGCCGGAGCACTTCCTTTTGGTCGCCCAAGGCCAACAAAAGTCGCATCCGTTCGGCCAGTGCGCAATAACGCAGGCGTTCAAAACCGTGCTGTCTGGCGGCTTGATCAGCTTTGTCCAGGAGGGCGAATGCCTCGGCAAAATTATCGTCATGACAGGCAAGCTTGACCGCTGTCAGCCAACCGGAGATCGTCTGGTCGATGAAGCCTTCGTACTCTACCAAGGGCAAGTACGTGGCCAGCAATTCGCGCGCCTCGCTAAGCTCGTTCCGTTCGTAGTGCACTTCTGCCAACGGGAGGGCAAGGATGGTGGCGTAGGGTGAGCCAACGCCGGTGATGCCTTCCGCGGCTTTGAGCGCATTACGTAAGTCGGTGATTACTTGTTGCGTTTGTCCAGCCATAAAGCGTGCCGGACCAATCAGCGCTGCATGCACGACGATGGAGAGCTTGCTGCCGCCGCGCTTCAATTGCTCTTCGGCCAGATGGCCCAGGTGTTCAATTTCATCCAGTTTGAAGCGTTCCCGGTGCGCGTAGAGCAAAGCGTTGTAAACGCTACCGCGCATGATGGGGTGGGCCTCGCTGTACTTGTCGATCAGGTCCAGCGCTTGGGTTTCCAGAAGGTGGGTGTCGTCAACCATCATCGACAACATGGCTTCACGGTGCAGCAACTCTTGGCGCAGTATGCGCAAGCCGTTTTCACCGTAACGGTGCCGCGCTTCCTCAGTGCCGAGGTACTCGCGGGCGATTCGCAGCAGCTCTTTGGCCGTCTCGAATTTCCACAGGTGCAGCATGGACCAGGCCTGACCCAGCAAGATTCGTGGATAGCGATTGAGCACTTGACGGGGCAAACGCTCGACAAGGCGCCAAGCTTGATCGTCGCTGGTTTCAAAAAACACCACGATATTGTCATCGACGATTTTGGCGGCATGCTCCGCATCATTCGATTGCAGGGCGTGATTGTAGGCCTTGAACAACTGGTTATGGTGCAGGAAGTGCTTACTGGCGCTCAGGTGCAGATTCTTCAGCGTGTGCTGCGAAGATTCGAGCAACTGCTGAGACAGAAACCGGCGAAAGAGTGGATGCAATCGATAACTATTGGGGTGCCGAATGTCCTGGCTGAGGAACAGATCATTCGCTGCGCAGAAGCGGAGTAGGGCGGCGCTGCCTTCAGTCTTGCGTAGCGCATCGCAGGCAGCAAAGTCGATCTGTTCGAGCACCGAACAGCTCAACAGTAGTTCTTGAATCGCCGGTGTTTGCGAATCGAAGACTTCTTCTCTGAAGAAATCCTCATACCAGCTTGCGTCCTCCCAGGGAGCAGGGGGCTTGGGCTCATCCATGGATTGCCAATACTGCATCGCCAGGTTCATTCCCCCTGGCCAGCCTTCGGTCAACCTAAACAGCTCGTTGATCTCTTCACCATCCGTATCGACAGCATATCGCTGCAAGAACGCGGCCTTTTCTGCAGCGGTGAAGGCTAGCTGCTTACTGCCCATTTCCATGAGCTCGCCACGCAACCGGTACTGAGCCAGATTGATCGGCGAGCTTCCCCGACTGGATATGATGAACTGCACCGCCGATGGCGCCGCATCCAACAGTCGTGACAACAGTCGGGCCTGATCGCCTGGCTGCAGCTTGTGGGCGTCGTCTATCAATATCTGGGCGCAGGAAGAGCTGTTCGAGCTGTGCTGAGCTGAATGCCACTGAGCATGGGTGTCAACCGCTTGAAAATGTTCGTAAAGCGCATTGAGCTGATGAACAGCTCGCTCAAGGTTATTGCAGCCCACCCAAATAGCCGGGAGGCCTTGCGCTTTTACATGCCAGTAATGCTGAGTCAGTAGCGTAGTCCGGCCATATCCAGCAGGCGTGTGAAGGAGCACGATGCGGGAGGAGCTGCTCTGCAGCTGCTGATGAAGTGGCTCGCGGGGCAGGGTGTCTTTAATTAGTACAGCAGGTTGATCAACAAACAGAGCACCAGGTAAGCAGGCATTAAATGATTCTTGTTCAGCAATGGATGCTGTTGTTTTATGATGCATTGCATCACCTCCTATAGGGCGGTAGGTAACCTCTTATTGCATGTCAGCTCTTGCGTCACGGTTCGGTGTTGCGCAGGCGATGCCTGCTAATTAAGCCTGCGGTAATTGGGCAATGCAACGACCACTGCTCGGCTTAGGTTGCGCTACGAACAGGTGCCCGTGCCATAGAGCGCTGAAGGGCTCTTCTTTGCACCATATCTTATTCTCCCGCCCCTCCTGCCTATCCAAAGACAGGTTCGTATCGCCATCTTCGGATACTCGCCTTGTCCGCCAGACCACTGTCCATCAGATAGGTGATGGCGGATGGGTTGCCCGGTATTCCTACTAGCCAGAAAGGACTTGCAGCGAAGTCAAACGTGCGCAATTGCGAATGTTTATTACTTCCTGTGGTAGTGGCGGTACGTCGGTGACGGCCACGTTATCTACGTTGAAGAGGAGTACAACATGACCAAACAGGCGGTAGGGCTCGTTCCAGAGCGTCTGGCACAGATCAAACGCGCCATTGAGGAAGACGTCAGCAACGGTGTGTATTTTGGCGCCGTGATTCGAGTGACTCGTAATGGTGAAGCCGGTCTGGAGGACGCAATCGGCTGGGAGGATGAGACTCGTCAAAAAGCGCTGTCCACCAACTCTGTCTTCAGCATTTTCTCGTTAACAAAGGCGTTCGTTAATGTCTTGACCCTGGCGGCAATCGAACGGGGACAACTCGCGCTGACCACCAAGGTTGCCGACCTCATACCGGAATTCCGCGGCGCCCCACGAGATGGGGTCACGGTGAAGCATTTGCTCACCCATACCACCGGCATGCCGGGCGTTTGGGTACCAAAGCCGGACATGTATCAAGATCGGCTGGATGAAATGCTCCAAGCCATCTGCGAGAACGTTCATGGCGCCGTTCCGCCAGGGGAACGCTGCGACTATGCACCAGCAGTCAACCATATCCTGCTGGGCGAGTTGCTTCGCCTAACTGACCCGCAAGGACGTGATCTGCGCACGCTGATTCACCAAGACCTGTTTGAACCCTTGGGAATGACGGATACGTGGATGGGCGTGCGCCCAGATTTGCGCAAGCGGAAGGTGGTACCGCAGATGCGCGGTGTTATTCCAATCGCATGCCTGGGCCGGACGCAGCCAGGTCGCTACAGCCTGTTTGAAGAAGAAGTCAACGAAGCGGCACATGTCGGCGCCGTATCGACCACTGCAGATCTCTCCAGATTCGCAGAGATGCTGCGCCGCGACGGCGAGTTGGACGGGACGCGAATCTTGGCGCCGAGAACGATAGAGATCGCCCGTAAAAACTGGACCGGTGATCTGTACAACGAGCTCTATCGAACGGTTGCCTTGCGTGCTGGCTGGACCTCACCACCCAAAGCATGCATCGGCCTCGGATTCAACGTGCGCGGTGCTGACTTGGTTCACCATCAGTTCGGCACGCTCACCAGCGAGGAGACCTTCGGCAACTATGGCGCCGGCACAGGTCTGTTCTGGGTCGATCCTGTGTTGAACATGACATTTACCTTCCTGAGTGCGGGAGTTCTTCCGCAAGCCAAAAACATCGAACGCTTCCAGCGGCTTTCTGACATGGCGGTGGCGGCAGCGATCTGAGAGTTACCGAAAGCTTTACAACAAAAATAATGACCATGAAGCTGGAGAATTGTATGCGCATCAACAAACACAAGACCTCATTCCGCGTGCTCATGGCTGCTGGCGTGCTGCACTCAATCTTCTTCAACGTAAGCTACGCTGACGACGTGCAGAGCTTGGGCACCACTCTGACTCCTCTAGGTGCAATCAAGGCTGGCAACGCAGCCGGTTCCATTCCTGCCTGGACCGGTAACAAGGCCCAGTGCCCGGCCAACCTCCCTGCAGGCAGTCTGGCCTGGGAACCCTTCGCGGACGAAAAACCTGTACTGTCCATCACCGCCCAGAATATGGCGCAATATAAAGATCAACTGTCGCTCAGCGTCCAAACGTTGCTGCAGACCAATCCGGACTATCGAGTCGACGTTTACCCGACCCATCGCACTGCAGTGCAGCCGGATTGGGTTTATCAGTACACCAAGGCCAACGCCACCAGGGCAACTCTGACTGAGGGCGGCAAAGCCGTCAAAGGCGCGTATGGCGGCACACCCTTCCCAATCCCGAAATCGGGTGGGGAGGCAATGTGGAACCACTTCCTCGCGTGGAAAGGCTCGGCGACCGATGCGGTTTCCGATTTGTTTGTCATCGACTCCAACGGGACGCGCTCGCTGTCTGCCCGCATCGATGCCAGCAGGGTCTACCCCTATTACGTCCAGGATGGCGAAAGCAAGTTTGATGGTACCCACTGGATGTTGTCCCGTGCGCAGATCAAAGCACCGGCACGTCGAGTTGGGGAGGCTACCGTTGGTGTCTTCCCTATGGACTACCAGAACCAGCTCTTTGGCTCTTGGCAGTACATGCCAGGGCAGCGCCGAGTGCGCAAGCTGCCCAACGTCCAGTTTGATACACCAAACTTCTTCGTATCGGGCGTGGCAAATTTCGACGAAGCCTATGGATTCTTCGGCTCGCCTGAACAGTATGACTGGAAGTTGGTTGGCCGGAAGGAGATGTACATTCCCTACAACACCAACAAGCTGTTGAAAGCTGGCCCAGACTCGGCGATCGGCGCACACTTCGTGAAACCGGAGTTTGTACGTTGGGAATTGCACCGCGTGTGGCAAGTAGAGGGTAAGCTGAAGAGCGGTGTGCGTAACTCGGTGGCTTCCCGCACACTTTATTTGGATGAAGACACCTGGAACGTTGTTCTCAGCGACTTGTGGGACACCCAGAATAAGCATTGGCGCGGGGGGATCGTGTATTCCAGTATCTCCTGCGACTTGCCAGGTATTGTTCCGCTCCCGTTTGAGAATATCGACTTCCAGCAGAAAGCCTTTGTACTTGGCGAGTGGGGGAGCGAATATCACCCTCGCGAACCTCGCCCGAGAAGCTTCTACAGCCCGGAAGCTCTAGTGCAAGGCGCGCAACGCTGATCTGATTCAATTCTTTTCTTAGTTATTGATCTGTGCCGTTTGCGTCATTGCAAACGGTCCAGGTCCGCTATTCCGATTCTCTCTTTAACGGGTCTGAATGTTTTACTTGAGGCAATAACAATGAAAAAAAATGAAGCCTGCGTTGCCATTGCTCACAGCCGAACTGTGCAAACTCCTACAGTCGTCAACGGGCTGCCACTGAATTATATCTCGTTGGCCCTAGGCCTGGTCTTTGCTGCCGGTGTAGCCCCAATAGCATCCGCAGTCTCGTTGGACCTGCACCCAGAAATTGAGGCAGAGTGGACCAATACGCTGAAGTATTCTTTGGGTGCTCGTACTGGTGATAAGAACAATACCAATCTGGCCAATGTTAATACCGATGACTCTGAGCGAAATTTTGACCGTGGTTCGCTGATGATGAACCGGGTGGACTGGTTGACCGAACTCAATTTCAAGTACCAAAACTACTCACTCAACCTTAGCGGGGCCGGTTGGTACGACCAAGTTTACAATTCGTCCAATCAGAACGACTCTCCCGCGACCGCTAACTCGTTCAGTGTTGCGCATGATCATTATACGTCTGATACCCGAAAGTGGGCCGGCCGCAACTTTGAACTGATGAACGCCTTCGTCGGTGCACAGTACGAGGTCATGGATTACCCAGTCAGCGTGCGGCTGGGGCGGCACACGCTGCTGTGGGGTGAAAGCATGTTCTTCACCGACAACGGCATTGCATCTGCTATGGCACCGGTGGACGTCTACAAAGCGATGAGTGTGCCTAACATCAAGGCACAGGAAGTCTTCTTGCCGGTCAACCAGATCTCCACAAGCGTGCTGCTCAACGACGAGTGGACGGCCGAGGCGTTCTACCAGTTTAAGTGGGAAAAATCGCGACTTCCCCCGGTTGGCACCTTTCTCAGCAGTGCCGACCTGCTGGATGAAGGTGGCGAGCGGATAATCGTTGGACCAGGTACTTACCTTTATCGCGGGAATGATGACGAGGCGAATGCTCCACAGTATGGTGTTTCGCTACGTTGGCGGCCATCTGCCTACAACCTCGATCTTGGGGCTTATGCCATTCGTTACAACTATAAAGAACCGCGGGTCATGACCCAACTTTCAGGCGGTTTTGATCCAGTGACCGGAAGTGTCGGCACTTATCACCTGGAGTATAAGGAAGGCATCGATCTGTACGGCCTCAGTGCTAATACATCCTTCGGTAACCTCAACCTAGGTGGTGAAATTTCCTATCGTCACAATATCCCACTACGTTCGCTCGCCAGTGTGCTGGAGCCGGATGTTCTCGGTGACACGGTCAACGCTCAGGTCTCTGCTATCTATGTCGGTGGCGCCGGAGCGCTGTGGGACAACATCAGCTATGCCGGCGAGCTGGCCGGGCACAAGTTAGCCAAGGTCACTCAGCATGGCGAGCAACGTGACACATCGCTGAATAGTTTTGCTTACGGAGCGCGTGGGGTCGTCACGCTTGACTACTACCAAGTTTCACCGAGCCTCGATTTGTCCGTGCCAATCGGCATCGGTTATATGTTCAAAGGTAAATCGCCGACGTCAGGGGCGTTCGGTAACTACGCCGAGGATCAAGGCGGCGATCTGACCGTCGGGTTAGCAGCGACTTATGAGCAGCACTGGCAGGCCAGCATCAATTACACCAAATTCTTTGGTAATCATGACGACAACTACTATGTCGGCCGAGATTTTGTGATGGCGACACTCAGTCGTTCGTTCTGAGGCGGCGGGAAGGTCCTGAACAGCGGCTTTCCCGACTCATATCACACGGACAACCGATCGATGACGAAATGAATGTCGTACCTTCGTCAACGTATCTTTAATTCGTTTAAAGGATTTCACCATGCGTGCCATACGATTTTCAGGCCTCGCCGTCGTAGTATTATTTATCTTGAATCTATCAACGCTTGCGCTCGCAAACTCAACTCCCACGGTGCTGAATGAGCACGCCCAGCGCGTTGATCGACCAGAGAAGGCCTATTTGCTGAGCATTGCGAAAGCTGGTAATCGGTTGGTTGCGGTCGGTGAGGCCGGACGGATCATCCTCTCGGACGACAACGGAGCGTCTTGGCGGCAAGCCGAGGCGGTACCGGTGAGTGTGCTATTGACCGATGTGGCGTTTGCCAATGAGCGTATTGGCTGGGCCGTAGGACATTTGGGGGTGGTGCTTCGCACTGAAGATGGCGGCCAAACTTGGCAGAAACAGCTCGACGGCGTGCAGGTTGCCGAACTGATGCTCGCGCAGGCCAAGAGCATGACTGGTGTCAACGACGAGGTACAGGCTGCTGCTGTAGATCAGGCTACGCGCTTGGTTGAGGATGGCCCGGACAAACCCTTTTTAGCTCTGCATGTATCTTCGCCCGATCAGGCATTAGTGATTGGCGCTTACGGTCTTGCGTTGCAGACCAACGACGGAGGTAAACACTGGTCTGCGGCAACACAGATAGCCGACAACCCCGAGGGGCTGCATTACTACGCTGCTGCGCAGGTCGGCGATGTCCAGCTGCTAGTCGGTGAACAAGGGCTGTTGCTGCGGGGCACCGCAGGGGGCGCGTATGAGCGTATTGCTCAACCCTACCCGGGCACTTTGTTTGGATGCATCGGCCAGTTAGGGCAGCCGTTACTGGCTTTTGGGCTGCGCGGTAACGTCGTCAAGTCGCTCGATGCCGGTGCCACCTGGAAGCAGGTGGATAGTCCGCTGAAGGCCTCTATTCAGGCTGCCACATTATTGTCGGACGGTACCATCGTGCTGGCTGCGGAGAATGGCCAGGTTGTGGCGTGGCGGCCCGAGGGTGGTTTCTCAGCCTTGGCCCAAGCAGGTCAGCCAGTTGCAGCATTGATTCAGACGCAACCCCAGACCTTGATTTTGGTCGGGCCTCATGGGGTTGAATCGGTAAGGTTTGGAGCGTAATGGCCATGAACATCAACGTGCAATGCACTTCTTCCGTGTCGACATTCCGGGCGGAGGACGGATCGTTCCTGGAACGGTTGTTATTCGAGAACCGGGTGTGGATCGTCCTCTTTTGTTTGGCGCTGACGGCCTTTTTCAGTTATCAGACTCGCCATTTGGACCTCAATGCAAGCTACAAGGCCGTCATTCCCAATGATCATCCTTATGTGCAGAACTACCTGGCCCATGAACGAGACCTAAAAGGGTTGGGTAACACCCTGCGGATCATTGTGGCTAACCGCGCTGGCGACATTTTCGATCCTGACTACCTGAAGACTTTGCGTGAAATCAATGACGCGGTATTCGCAGTTCCAGGGGTCGAGCGCCCATACATGCAATCACTGTGGACTCGGAGTACTCGCTGGCTGGCCGTTACCGAAGAGGGCATTGATGGCGGTCCTGTAATGCCTGATGCTTACGACGGCACTCCCCAGTACCTAGAGGCGTTAAGGCTCAACATCCTGCGCTCCGGCGAAGTCGGCCGTTTGGTTGCCGCAGACATGCAATCGAGCGCAATCGTCGTGCCACTGCTCGATTACGATGCCCAAGCCGGTCAAGCGCTTGACTACGGCAAGCTCTCGCAGCAATTGGAGGCTATCAGGGCCAAATATCAGAATGACAAAGTAAGTATCCACATCGTTGGCTTTGCCAAAGTGATGGGTGATCTTATCGACGGTCTCTGGCAGATCCTGGCATTCTTCGCAATTGCTGTCGCCATCGCAACAGCCATGGTCTACTGGTTCACCCGCTGTCTGCGCAGTACTGTCCTGGTTGTCCTTTGTTCGCTGGTGGCCGTGCTGTGGCTGCTGGGAATGTTGCCGATGCTTGGTCTGAGGCTGGACCCATACTCGATCCTGGTACCGTTCCTCATTTTCGCCATTGGTATGAGTCATGGCGCTCAGAAAATGAACGGGGTCATGCAAGATGTTGGCCGTGGCCTATCGCGCATCGATGCGGCCCGCAATACCTTCCGCCGCCTTTTCTTGGCGGGTTTCACCGCATTGGTCTGTGATGCCGTAGGCTTTGCGGTGCTGTTCATGGTCAACATTCAAGCCATCCGTGAACTCGCGCTGACAGCGAGCTTGGGCGTGGCAATCCTGATTTTCACCAACCTGATTCTGTTGCCGATTCTCCTGACTTACACCGGCGTTAGCGAGAACGCTGCGCGCCGAGCGTTAGCCAGTGAAAACAAGGCCCTTGCAGGTGGAGCAGGCGGCTGGAATATTCTGGTCTTGTTTACCCGTCGGCCATATGCGTTCGCTGCCATTTGCGCTGCACTGGTACTGACCGTCGGCGGCGCAATCTTGGCAACCCGGTTGCAAGTAGGTGATCTGGACGCGGGAGCGCCCGAGTTACGCGCCGACTCGCGCTACAACGTCGATAATGCGTTCGTGAATGGGCATTACGCCACCAGCAGTGATGTGCTGGCGATCATGGTCACCACTCCGGCCGAGCAATGCGCCGACTATGCAACCCTGGTCAAGGTCCGCGAACTGCAGTCGATCTTGCAACGCTTACCGGGGACTGACGCGACACTGTCCTTTGCTGACCTCGCAAGGCAGATGGGGGCCGCCTTCAATGAGGGTAGCCTCAAGTGGGCAGAGCTGGTTCCTAATCAAACCGTGCTCAACACCATCATGACGCAGGCATCGAGGGGGTTGTTCAATGGCGACTGCAACATGCTCACCCTGTACGTCTACCTGCGTGACCATAAGGCCAGTACGCTGGAACAGACCGTTCAAGCGGTCGAAGCATTTGCCGCGCGTGCTGATACGCAGGATGTGAAGTTCCTGCTGGCGGCCGGCAACGCAGGTATCGAAGCGGCGACCAATCAGGTGGTCAAGCACAACAACTACCTGATGCTGCTGGGCGTTTACTTGGCAGTGATCATTCTTAGTCTGATTACTTTCCGCTCTTGGCGGGCCGTGCTGGTGGCCATCTTGCCGCTGGCTCTGACCAGCCTGCTGGCTGAGGCCTTGATGGTCTTGGTCGGCGTAGGTCTGAAAGTTGCGACTTTACCGGTCACCGCACTGGGCGTCGGTATCGGGATTGATTATGCCCTGTATATCTTGAGCATCATGCTGGTGTGGCTGCGAACTGGTGCATCGCTCGAGCAAGCCTATTCTCGGTCCTTGATGTTCGTGGGGCGGGTTGTGTTACTGACGGGGATGACCTTGGCAGCTGGCGTGGCTACCTGGATGTTCTCGCCGATCAAGTTCCAGGCCGATATGGGTTTGCTGCTTGCGTTCATGTTCCTCGTCAATATGTTCGGCGCGTTGGTACTGCTCCCCAGCATAGCTTGTTTCATGTTGAAGCCAGCTACTCCGCAGCCGGTCACGGCCCCCGTGAAAGTGCTAGAAAACGCGTAGGAGTCTGCTCATGAAGCGACGCTTTGAGGACAAGGTAGTTCTGGTTACGGGGGCCGCAGGTGGCATTGGCCTTGCCACTGCAAGGGCTTTTGCGGCGGAAGGCGCCAAGGTCATGCTTGCAGATCGTGACGGCATCAAACTGCATGTGGCAGAAGAGCTCATACGGGAAGAGGGTGGCGATGCAGCCTCGGTAGTGGTCGATGTCACAGACTACGGCGACTGCCAGAGGATGGTTGAGGCGGTGGTGCAGCGATTCAATGGTCTGCACATCGCTTGCAACAATGCCGGCGTGCCATCACCAATCGCGCCCTTCGAGCAGCAATCACTCGAGCAATGGCGGCGGGTGATGGATGTTAACCTGAATGGCGTCTTCCATTGCATGCAAGCACAAGTGCCGGCCCTGCGAAAAAGTGCCGGCACGGCAATTATCAATACGGCGTCAGTCACCAGCCATCTGGCGGCAGCTGGCATGGCGGGGTATGTGGCGAGCAAGCATGGGGTGGCGGGGTTGACCAAGGCCACCGCGTTAGATCTGATCGGTTATGGTATCCGCGTGAATGCCGTTGCTCCAGGCTTCATCGAAACACCAATGCTGGCTCCCGCGCTTGAAGCCGAAAAAGGCCGTAGCTTCTTCGATGCACGGGCTCCAATCGGTCGTATTGGCAAGGTTGAAGAAGTTGCATCCTGTGTACTGTTTCTGGCGTCTGCGGAGGCGAGCTATGTGGTAGGCACCATTTTGAACGTCGATGGTGGCATAGCTCTAATCTAGAGCTTGATGATCGTAGCCCTATGGGGCCATTGACGCTGGTAATGCTGCGTCGAGCGGCCCAGTTTCACGCTGACCAGAGTTCCCTGTTGCTCACTCATGTCGTCCACGCCGCAGGCCCCCTTAAAACTGCAGAAGAAGTCCAGGAGATAAACAGCTCGGCAGTCAGCCGGCATGTTGTGTGTCACGCCGGTCAGGCCGCCTCATTCAACAGCGGTCTGCGCCTACCACTGGGGGCATGGCCTCATCTGTCCTGATCGAAAGATAGGTGTTCTACGGGAGCTTCGGGATGCTTAATCTACGTTCCATAGCGGAGACTCCTACATGAAAACAATAAAAATGTGGATGATTTGCACACTGATCGGCTCGGCTTCATTGGTAGCGGCTGCGCTACCTAGCTGGCAGGTGACTCTTCCAAATAATCGGATGGCAGCGTGTCAGCTAGAGCCCAGACTCTGCCAGTTACCCAGAGATATCCGGCTTTGGCCTTAATGGATCTCTGGGCTACGCGTTGGTGCGATAACCAGCTTACCTGCGAGACCCGAATCTGTTTTGCCTTTGAAGGTAAACGGCTCTCAGAAACTGTTCAAGGCATGGGCACTCTGCGTTCCATGCCTTGCCCTGATGCTCGTGCGCGATAGGCGAATCAGTAGTTCAATGAGCTGACGTCTGCACCCACACGACCGCCGGTATCCTCGCCTGCAGCCAAATGGAAGTCATAGGATATGGTTGAAACCTCTGGAGTAGGGGGCTCGCCGCTCAGGGTCGGCGTGACGATCAGCTGTTCCGAGGTCACGCCGAATACCGTATCGTCATTGACGAAGCGATCGCCTGCAATGTAGAGGGCCGTCACGAGTTCTTTGTGGCCAGGCGCGCTGATCAAAAAGTGAATATGAGCGGGTCGACAACCATGACGGCCTTGTGCATTCAGCATACGTCGAACTGGACCGTCATCGGGCAGCGGATAACTCTTGGGCATGACGGTTAATGCGTGATAGCGGCCATTCTCGTCGGTGGTGTACACGCCCCGCACGTCCATTTCCAAGCCACGCTGGATGTCATAAACCCCTTCCGAATCGGTCTGCCAGATCTGCACAGTTGCCTCAGGAATTGGGTTGCCGCCGCAGTCCAAAATTCGACCTTTCAGTTGCAATTGTGGACCTGTACAGCGCACCGCCATTGACTGACCGTTCTGATAGAGGGGAGCTTGCTCTCGATAGAATGGTCCGAGCAAGCTGCTCTCAGTGGCCTGGAGCAGCCCCATGCCGTCCTGGAGCAAGTTAACCACAGCGCTGAGGCCGAGGGCATCCGAGAGGAGGATGAATTCTTTGCGATGAGCACTGCTCATTTGCCCCGTGGCGGTCAGGAATGCGACACCGGCCAGCCATTCTTCAGGGGTCAACCCAGTATCAATGGCGAATGCATGCAGATGTCGAACTGCGCACTCCATCACTTCGCGCAAACGTGTGGAAGGTGTGCCAGACATCTGTGCGATAACTGCATTGGTGAGCTCAACTAGCCGTTCGTTGTCGGACGTAGCGGTCATATGGTTATGGTCCTTGATGTTTTTTGTCGGACTTGGAAAGGCTCGCGCGTCATTATCGAGGCCCATTTGGCCTCGGACGATGACAATTTGGGCGTGCCGAGACATCGAGGCCGGGGACGCTTCGGCCTCGATGTTAGTCAGTTCAAGCGACGTGATTCGAAGGCAGGCTTGTGACGTCGACTCGACGGTTGTCCTTCTTATAAGGGCTTGGAGCAACGCGGGCACGGATGTGTTTTTGTCGAGTGCCAGGGTGGCCCCAGACAACAGTGACTTCCGTTCCAGGAGCCATGTAGGCTCTGTCGATTACGCACAACGACAGCATTTCGCGGAACGTATAGCTGTAGCAGCGCGAGCTTGAAACGCCGATTTCTTGGCCGTCCTTCAGCACCTTGTCCATCCAGGTCAAGCCTAATAAGTTACGGGGCATTTCCATGTATGTGTAAGGCTCTGCAGCCTTGCTGAGAAGGGAGGCGGAAACGTCGGAGACATCATCTGCGTTCCAGACCAAGGTAACCATTGTCCGGACTGGGTCTTCCGCTTCCCGCTCAAGCGCAGTGCGGCCGATGAACTCGTGGTCGTACTTGACGTTTTTCCCCCAGCCGAGCTCGAAGGGGGTCCGAGCGTAGGTGGTCAAATCCGTGTTCTTGGCGCTGCCCGCGAAAGCTAGCCAGTCCATGAAGTAGGGCATGCTCTGCAGAATTACGTTGAGGAAGTCACGTTGATCGTCGCCGAACATGGCTGGGAGGTAATCGACGGTCGGCGTAGGGAAGCAAGCTTCCACGTGATTCACCATCTTACTTCTACCACCAAGCCGACGTATGCCGTAACGCTCGCCCGCTGTCAGAATCGCGCTGTAAATCGCTACACCATGCTGGCTATCGCCGTGAAGTTCATAGCCAAGCTCGCCGGCCATACCTTGGCGCAGCACCCTGAAGGGCATGTCATTAATACTGGATTGACGAAATCGCATGAAGCCGATGTCGCGCAAATTTTCACCGGTGAGTTCTTCCAGCAACAGCAGCGAATTGGGCCCTTGTACCTGAAAGACAAAATGCTCTTCAGTCACTATTTCAGCCTTGGCGTTGAAATTGCCTTGCATGAACTGATACATCGCCCAGGCAACGCCTGGCCCACTGGTGTACATCACGCTGTCTTCGGCAAGGTACATCAGCACGCCATCGCCCATCACCTTACCGGAAGCATTGCATAATACGGCATGTTTGGCTTGGCCGATATCGAACTGCGCAAAGCTATTGACGGCGATGGAGGAAAAGAAAGAAAGCGCCTCAGGCCCAGTAACTTTCATCTTCATCAGGGGAGACCAATCACCGATGAAGCATGTTTTCTTCCAGGATTCGCATTCGTCGATCCAGTGGGTGTACTCGGTGGGTTCGAGTTCGAAGAAGAAACGGGTGTAAGAAGTGGCGCGAGGATCGTCGGGTACTTGCGCAACATGGTAAAGTGGTTGCGGAGCCGCTTTGCTCATGGTTTTTCCTCAGCTTTTATAATTTTTGTTTGGCTAATGCTCGACGTAAATCATCCAGTTTAGGCGTAACTTAAATAAGCTATTCTTTGAGTCCTGCAGCGCGCGCGGCCGCCAATGGAAGCGAAACCGCGAGCCGAAGCTGGATTGACGTTATTTGTGCAACTCGCGCCAGTTTTTAGGAAGCGCTCCCAAGGTGCTCCCACCATCCACCACGAATTCCGCCCCAGTGATGTAGCCTGAATCACGATGGGCCAGGAAGGTCACCATGCGGCTGATTTCTTCCGGTTGTGCCGCACGTGCAATCGGCTGAACTGAAAGGACCGCTGACAAGTCATGTGGTGCAGTCATCGGTGTTTGCACCGGGCCGGGCAAAACGGCGTTGACACGGATGTTGTCATGCGCGAGTTCTAGCGCGGCCGCCTTGGTTAAGCCGAGTACTCCCCATTTGCTAGCGCAGTACGCGCTTGCCAAGGGGTAACCGCGTACTGCTGCGGTCGAGGCGATATTGACAATAGCTCCACCGCCCCGTTTTCTCATATCACCGATGACAGCAGCGATGCCTAGATAAGAACCGGTGAGGTTGATGTCCAGCATCTTGCGAAAGAGCCCGCTGTCACCAGCATCAAGTGCTTCAATGCCAATGATTCCTGCATTGTTGATCAGTACTGAGGTTGCGCCAAACGTGGCATTGGTCACGGCGACAGCACTGCGCCAAGAAGCCTCGTCGGCAACATCCAAATGAACATACAGGGCGCGATCACCCAGTTCTTCGGATAATTCTTGTCCAAGTCCGCTCGCGATGTCAGCGATGACGACATTCGCTCCCAAAGCGTGGAAGGCACGAACATGTGAGGCGCCCATCCCGCTTGCACCACCGGTAATCAGTACTGTTTCTTCATTGAAGTTCATTGCGCTCTCCTTGTTCATGCTTATGGCTAATTAGATTCAGCTAATACGCTAACGAACATTTGCTTCCGGTCACTCACTGGTCGGCAGAAAGTTTCATGAGCGTGCGTCATCCTGCTGTGGCTCGACGGTTTCATGCACGGTTAAAGATGTGCCGACACGGAAGGCAAATCTGGCTGTGGTATCACGTAAATGTGGATCAAGGGGGCGGTTAACCCAGAATCGCGTTGGCTGGGTGAGGCGGGGAAATGCAGTCGGTCATTACTGGCATTGGCCGCCATATGGCACAGCATCAAAATGAGGATATTGATGATGCTCTTAATCTGACCGTTGAACCTGGCTCGACGGCCAGGCGGGCACAACGGCAAGGAAGATTTACCAACGGAGCACTCAGTACCTGTTGACGCAATTGTCATGTCCATTTTCCTTATTTTTAGGGACGTCCGAAGCTTCAATCAAAATGCCTGCGCAGCAGTCAGCATCGCTGAAGGTTTGACGGACGTCCCCTATCCAACGGTCAACAATCGAATGGGGAAATTCAGCAGAGGGGAAAGGGACGAGCGCTACGTAAGACTCAATCGAATCATCAGCGCTGTAGGGATGTACCTATCTACTGATAGGCGTATCCAAAGCAGCATGAGATCAAGCTAGCCACGTTGGTCAAAAAGCAACTCCACCCCGATGAGGTCGCCATGAAGGCAGACAACGACGCATGCGCTGGTCGCAGTGAACGCAAAGTTTCCAGCCGCGGGCTGGCAGGGACTGCACGCCTCTCACTAAATAGTATGTTGCTGCCGGGGCTCCTATGTGTTGGTCTCGCCGGCCCAACAGTTACCCAGGCGGGCCCTGGCTGCGCCACCAATTCTGAACCTCAGGTGATATGTGGCGTCGGCGCACCGGAAGATCTAGAGCTGCTCCCCGATAAAAAGTACGTATTGATGAGCTCTACACCTGGTTTAGCCCATGCTCATCGGCAGGGCTTGCGTCTAATACATGTGGACTCCAAGGTGATCTCTGATCTGCCGATCAAGCTCGCTGCTAAAAAAGGTTGGGGGGACCAAAATTGTCCGGCGCCGACACAGGCCATCGGTTCCCACGGCATACATTTGTCAAAAAAGGCTGACGGCAACCTGCAGTTATTGGTAGTCAACCATGCGGGTAGGGAGGCAATCGAATTTCTCCAACTGTTCAAGACCGAGCAAGGGTGGCGGGCTGTATGGCGTGGTTGTGTGGAGAATAAATTTGGAAGCGTGATGAATGATGTTGTTTCTACAGCGGATGGTGGCTTTGTCGCGACCGCGAGCGTTGAAGTAGCGGCTTTCAAAGCGGATCCCCAATTCAATACGCTGCTAGATGGTCGGAATACGGGCTATTTAGTGCAGTGGCGTGATGGGGGAGTACTTACCAAAATTCCAAGAAGCGACGCACCATTCCCTAACGGCATACAGCTCAGCCCGGATGGTCGCGTTGCGTGGTTCGCGCTATGGACAGCAAACGCCATCCGTCTGTTTGACCTGAAGCAGCAACGTATGATTAAAGATATTCCTCTTAGTTTCATGCCCGACAATCTCAGCCTGAGTGAGCATGGTAGCGTGCTGGTCACCGGCATTCTGCTCGCTGAAACCTTTCGGGAGTGTTACCTAAACAAAACCGATGCGTGCCAAAGCGCTTTTTCTGTGGCCGAGATCTCTCAGAGCTCAAATACGATTAACGTTCTGCATGAAGAACCTGAAGGCTGGATTTCAGGGGCGTCAGTGGCTATACAGGTTGAAAGGGGTGTATACGTAGGCTCGTTTACAGGGGATCGAATGCTATATCTAGCTAATGTGTTTCCTGAGGTAAACGTTACCGATCGTTGAGGCATCTGTCTATAAAAGCACTGAACAGGGCAATTACGAAGGTAGATTGGACCAGTATCGTGTACATTCTTGCTGACTGTGGTCCGCAGATTCTCAATCGCTGAGTTATTCGTCGGGTCTCGGCAAAAGCCAACAAATCTGGGTATACCTTCGTAACGAGGTAGCTATTGAATGGCTTGATGCGATTCTAGTATTCCGCTCCGACCAGTGGATTATCAGATTTCAGTAGTTGGAGCTCGAAGGATTGTTTCAAGGCGGTCCCCCAATATGTTCCAAGCCTCACTTTTTTCCTTTGCATAGTCATAATGCAGGTAATGTCGGCGTACCTTTGAGCCTCCCAGCAGGTGATTCTGGCAGCGATCAATGATTTCTAGTGTCACACCGAGCTCCTGCATCATGGTTGCTCCTGTACGACGCAAATCATGCGGAGTCCATTCGCCATTGTTACCTTGGCTCAGTACCAGAGAGTCGTCATGATGGCGGCCAGATAGCGGCTTGCTGCGATTTTTGAAGCAACACTGCCGGTCTCCAATTAGCTTGCTGACGGTTTTGGTATCCACATGATTGCTTTCGTCCTTGTTGGGAAAGCAAAAGCATGTGTGGCCTGTTTCTTCTCTAAGATTTTTGAATTGGTTCAGCGCAAATGCTGATAGGTATATATGGTGATCCTGCCGTTTACCCTTATGCCCTTTAGTGGCTTCTGCTGGGATGAACCAAGTGCCTTTCTCTAGGTCGATATGTTGCCATTCGGATTTCAGAAGTTCGCCAATGCGACAGAGTGTGCTGAGGCAGATCCAGACTGCGCATTGCACGCGCGGGTTCACAGGTCGAATCCCGGAATATTTCTGGCCAGCGGGCAGTGCATCATAATCTCGCCCTAGGCGAGTGAAAATATGCTGTAGCTCTTTGATTTCACCACTGGTTAACAGCCGATCGCGCTGCTCCTGATAGTCATGATCGAGGAGCTTGTTGACGTCAACCAGGTCTGCGGGGTTCCCATCGACCATCAAGGTGCGCCAAGGTTTACGTTTCTCGGCCCACCGCAGCATCTGCCCTATGTCTTTGCTGCGAATTACGACGGTCCGATTTAGGCCGCGGGCTTTGAC
The DNA here is from genome assembly GCF_029873175.1 of Pseudomonas sp. BN505. Lineage (NCBI taxonomy): Bacteria > Pseudomonadati > Pseudomonadota > Gammaproteobacteria > Pseudomonadales > Pseudomonadaceae > Pseudomonas > Pseudomonas sp. BN505. The sequence continues at coordinate 20,654 of NZ_SSOI01000012.1, read as the reverse complement.
TGAGCGCAGGACGGTGAGCAGGTCTTTTTCAGTTACAGTGCGGAGCGGTTTATCACCAATAGCTGGAAGCACGTCTTTGGAGAAGCTACGACGCAGTTCTGCGTTGCCGTCCTGACGAGACACGCCGTCGCGCAGCCACTCTTCAAAAAGGTCGGAGACAGTCTTGTTCTCTGAAGCCTGACGCTCGGCTTCAGCAATAGTTGCAGCAATTGCAGCTTGAGCCTCGATCTTAGCTGCCTTTCGGGCGGTGGCGGGCTCTATGCCCTTATTGACGCTTGCTTTGACTTCGTCTCGCTCAGCGCGAATCTGCGCGAGCGATTTTTTTGGCCAACTGCCCAGTCGTTGATCACGTTTAACTCCGCCCATTTTGAATTCATAGCGGAACAGCGCTGTAACGCCGCGCACGCCAGCACGAACTTTGGCAGTCAGGCCACCCTCTTCGCGTAGCGTTTTACCGTCATCGGCGGGGGAGAGTGCTTCGAGCTGCTTCGCTGTGATCTTCGCCAATGTCTACCCCTAGCCAAGGTCGAGCGCCTTGGAATTTTGCCCCACTTTTGCCCCACCGAATCGCTCGGCTAAGGGTGGAAGGTGGTGGACGCCAGTAGCGAGTATTTTAGTATGATTGCCTTGTATTTACTAGCATTATGGCGTTCCGTAAGGAGCCATGGCATTCCATGGGAATGCACGAAATAAGAGCATGGGGTGCAAGGGGTCGAGTGTTCGAATCACTCCGTCCCGACCATTATTGAAACGAAAAAGCCCAGTCGGAAACGACTGGGCTTTTTTGTTGGCGCCACATTGTGCTTTATGGAGAACGCATGCGGCCTCAACTCTCGTAGAGAGCGCTTGGCGGTTTTCTCATCCTCTGGAAACCGGCGGTTTTTCATGGAGCCTGGTCAAAAAACATTGGGCCTCTGCCTGAACTGAAGCCTTACTCAACCGAAGCTAAACCGTTCTCGATGCTTCGCAAGATACATCCGATTACCATCACTCAATCGGTTGATTGTTGTGAATTCGTCTAGCCGCAAAATATGACGTTCCGCTTTCTTCAGTTTGTCGCTAATAAGTAGTTCACCATTTTGCGAAAATGAGATCAGCCCCAAATCAAAAAGGCGATCGATGTGCGCAGCCAGAAGCAAGCCGTTATCAGTATCTAGGCGCTCAACGTTATTGGCTAGGCTCCATGCATGGATGTGAGAGGCAACCAGGAGATTTGGATTACCCAGACCGGTGAGGGCACACCTCCCATCCCAGCGACCTAGCAGTCCAGAGCGAAATGCCCCCTGACCGACCCTGGCTTCGATCAGCGCTGTTCTGGTTGTACTACTGACCTTTTGAGGTGAGCCTGAATCGATCAGGCTGTCCTCATAGTCGACTAGGATGCCAGCTTGCTCCAGCAAAAATTGACCTGCATCGGCAGGCAGTGAAGCCATGTAGATCTGGTTAATACCTTTCACACTGTTGAACAGGCGAGGCTGAGTCCGAGGGTCAAATTTTGCTATGTAGATCTCTGCAATCTCATCACTGCGAATTGGGCGTTTCAGCTCGCTGTAGCTGATGTCTACACGATGACCTTCGTTCTGCCATTCCTTGAAAGACGCTCGAGGAGGGCGTTCAGCTACGTAGGAATTGAACTGCGCGATCGCAATACCTCGAATGTAATTGTCGTGGTAGCAGAAAATTAGATCGCCGGTTCGGACTCTGGCGACGTTGTCCCAGTGAGTCCGGAATTGCTCAATTCCACGCTTTGATCGTGAGCTAAGTGGAGCCCATAGGAATTGACCGTTTTTGGCTTCCTTGTGGGTGGCTCCGAGGTTTACCCAGAAAAATTGCATCTCGCATCCTAAGTCCTGGCCTGTCGCCGGTGACTCTAGCGCGAGTGTCTATTGAGAGAAAGGAAATTTCCTACAGCGAATGGAGAAATGGTAGTCGCTCTATGCAGTCCATTGATTTGGGATCACTCGCGGTGTGGGGTGTGTATAGGGAAACATTCTTGGAGAATGTGCTATCGGATAATAGTGGCCTAGGGATTCTCCGATTAAGTCAGCACAGGCCGGCCTGACCTGTGCTGAAATAACCCTCCGTTCAGCTACCCCAACAAGCCTTGCCTATGAGCCAGATGAGCTTTTCCGATTTCGAGTACGCCGGTAAGCGCAAGCAAACCCGCCGTGAGCGTTTCCTGGCCGAGATGGATCAGGTTGTGCCGTGGAGTGGCTTAATGGCGCTGATTGAACCGCACTACCCAAAGGCGGGTGGCGGTCGCAAGCCGTATCCACTGGAAACCATGCTGCGTATTCACCTGCTGCAAAACTGGTTTTCGCTGAGCGACCCGGCCATGGAAGAAGCACTGTACGAAATCACTTCAATGCGCCAGTTTGCTCGACTGACGCTCAGCGCGCCGATTCCCGAAGACACGACGATCATGAATTTCCGGCACCTGCTGGAGAAGCATCAGTTGGCGGCAGGGATTCTGGAAATCATCAACAACTACCTGCAAGACAAAGGCCTGTCGTTGCGTCAGGGCACCATTGTGGACGCCACCATCATCCAAGCGCCCAGCTCGACCAAGAACAAGGAAGGCAAGCGCGATCCAGAAATGCAGCAGACAAAGAAAGGCAACCAGTACTTCTTCGGCATGAAGGCGCATATCGGCGCCGATGCGGAGTCGGGTCTGGTGCATCACGTCCACGGCACTGCCGCAATTGTGGCTGACGTGACGGAAGTCGCTCAGTTGTTGCATGGCGATGAAAACATCGTATGCGCCGATGCGGGCTACACCGGCCTGGAGAAAAGGCCAGAGCATGCGGGACGGCAAGTGATCTGGCAGATCGCAGCCCGCCGCAGTACCTACAAGCACCTGAGCAAACGCAGTGTGCTCTACAAAGCCAAACGTCAGATCGAGAAGGTCAAGGCACAGGCCCGGGCGAAAGTCGAACATCCCTTCCGTGTGATCAAGCGTCAGTTCGGTGATGTGAAAACCCGCTTCCGTGGCTTGGCCAAGAACACGGCACAGCTGACCACGCTGTTTGCGCTGTCGAATCTGTGGATGTGCGCCGCCATTTATTGGCTGTTGCGGGAGAGGTGCGCCCGTGAGAGCAGATAACCAAGGCGTTGCCTTGGTTATCCAATAATCAGCGGCTGAAAATCGGGCGTTTCGGCATCCCCCGGCCGCCTATTTCCGGCTGATGGGCAACTTGTTCGGAGTTTCCCTAGGTGTCCGCCTGGCCATGGTGTTGTCTCGGACGATAGGCAGAAGGGTGCCTTAGCACGGACGTTCGGCCTCGCGGTGCCAGGCGATGGCGCTCAGCCTCGACACGCTTCGAATTACCGGTAGTACGGCGCAACTGCTGATGCTTTAAGCGTTTGTGGCGCCTTCAGAAGGGTGGGTTTCGTTCCAGCTTCTGTAGGCAATTCTGGGTAGACTCTTGGCGCTTTAGCGCATCATTCCAAGCTCGGCATCATCCATCAGGGCTTTGGCAAGGGCGCATAGGTAGTGCGAAGCCCAGATCAGCTGTGGCTTGTCTTCCATCAAGCCATCCAAGGTCATATCCCGTGCGTAGCCCATCAATTCCGATGCCTGTTCCCGGGCGCTCTGGCAAGGGATACCGGCCTCAATGCGAAACAGCGGATGGGTCTGGTTTTCACCTTGGTAGAAGGTTGTCTTGCCGACGGTGAATTTGGTTTCTTCTGTGGACATTGGTCAATCTCCCCGAAATCTCTAGTGCCTGGGCTGGCCTCTCGGCGGCAAGCCAGCTCCTACAAGTGCTGCATAGCCTCCACGATCTGCGACATGGCTCAGATCCATGTGGAGGCTCGGCTTGCAGGCGTTTGGGTGCCTGGGCGACACATCAATTTGGCTTCAGTGCGAAGTCCCAGGCTCAGTAGGCATCTGCACCTGGGCTATTGCGGACTCCAGTAAAGCCCGCAGCGTCTCCAGTTCATGCATCGAGGTCATCATCAAAATCGATGCTGGCGACTTGGGCTGTAGCAGCATTGCCTGATGCACGACAGTCGCAGCGCAAAGCGCGTAGTCCGAGGCTTCGATGAGGGTGTCTTCGAGGCAGAGAGTCTTGTGGGGTGGATCAGGAACTATCTTCAGCATGCTCACGCTCCAACAATGGTTGAGCTGCTATCCGCCCCGCTGTCAAACGGGAGGGTGGCAGCTGTACGCGGGTTGACAGACCGAGATTGTTGGCACTCGGCGCACACGAAGGTGCCCGCACGTACAGCCGCCATAAGCGTTTGCACACGGACAACAATCGACGGTCTGTCAAAACCGGTCGCTGAATTGGCAGCGACCGGTCGAGACTAGGGCTGACTATTTCCATGTGCAACGAAAAACAGGCGCGAGGAGTATCTTTGGGAAACGGCCTACAAGGAAGGGATTATTTCTGATTTTTCGGCCCGCTGCCGTTCCTCAAGACGTCGACAGGAAACATGCGGGCAAAAGAAAGCCCGCCGAGGCGGGCTAAGTACTATCACGTAGGGATAGCTTGATACTGCCTAAGCCACTGTGAAAATTGGGTGAAAGAAAAGTCCCCAGAACGTGATCAACGAGCGACGTTAGCGGGGCCTCGCGCCCTTTACAGCTGGGCTTTCTGCCGCTGGTAGCGCTGAAAACGGGCAACAGCGATCTGGACGGCAGCTGCCACGAGGCACAGCAGGCCGATTTTCCAGCTGCCCTCCAGGCCGTAATGCTCGGCGATTTTCCCAGTGAGGAGGACGCTAACGAAAATGGCGAAAGGCAGTATCAATTTGTTCATCGGGTCTTCCAGCAAGCTGCAAATGGCTTGGGTGAGGATGCAGTTCACCCAGCGGAAATGCCGCGATCTTAGCAAATCCGTTTGCGGCTTTGTGGTCATATCCACAGCGGCTGCACGGTCTGCTGTCTGTAGCGCGATGCTGGCAAAGGGGCAGCATGGACTTCCGCCATTCGGCCCTCGAAACTGATCCACTCTCATCTCGACCAGGGCAGGTCATGAATAACCTGAAACGGACCACCTTTCTCATGCTACTGCTGGCAGTAGCCTCGTTAACCGCCTGCGTCCCTTGGAAACGCGAACGCGCCGCGTACGCGGACCTTTGCGAGTCCGAGTTCCAGTTCAAGGTGCCAGGGCCGCAGGGTGAAACCACGCTCTACCTGGAAACCTACCTCTACGACCACGCCGCTCTATGGGGCGAAAAGGCCTACGAGCAAGCCCTGTACGTGCAGTACCCGGGCGAGAAGTACTCTCGGCAGGAATTTTATGTGCAACTGGTCGCCTACAACAAAGACCGTCAGCGCCCGTCGACTGATTCCAAGCGTGGCGAGCCGCCGATACCGGTGCTGTACGACAGCCGCCAGGCTTACATCACCTTTGAAGACGGTTCGCGGCTGAATGCACGGTCCGAGGTGTACGTTGGCGTCAACGAGACGTACGACTTTCCGTTGGTGAATGAGAAGACCGCCCGGCCATCGCCGTACGACATCAACAGCGATGAAGTGCACCGGATGATTCCCAGGATGACCAATAACAAGCGCTATGGCTCGGCTTATGTGATATTCCAGACGGACAAGCTGAACGCCGATTCCAAGTGGACCATTCACCTGGGCAGCCTGGAGGTGCAGGGGCGGAAGGTGGAGATTCCGCCTTTGCGGTTGTGCTATCACCCCGTCAGGAAATGGATCGGGATCGAGCCCTTGATGCGGCCTTGATCGCAACGTTTGGAAGGTAGCGGATACCTTCTTAGTTTTGCTGCGGAAGGCCGGCCCAGCCATCCCGCATGCCAGCAAACACGTTCAAGCTTGGGCATACCAGGCGCACCATGCGGTCCGCCTTGCGACGGAATTTCAGGTTTTCGTCCTCTGTCCAAACGTAGGCTTTGAGCCAGATCGTCACGGAACCGACCTGAAAGCGCAGGGCGCTCTCTTCATCCAGAATCTTCATCGCTCGCTTGATCTTTTCATCGCGCTCAAACACGGTGGCTACCAGCCCGACGCGATAATCCAGGCCGTCATCCTGCTGCTGCTTCACGGCGCGGAAGTCGGCATCGGAGAAACGATAGTAGCCCCCTCGTTCCAGTTCGAGCTCAGTCTTGATTTCATCATCCTGGTAGCTGTAGGGATGGCTGTGATAATCGCCAAGGAACGTGACCTCGGGGAAGAACGTATCGATGAAGTTCTGTTTGATTTCCTGCGGTGCATCACCGTAGGAGATCGACCCTTTGTCTCGGGTGACAGCGGTGCAAGTGTCTGCCCAAACCACGCGATACATGGTTTGCCCGCCTATGGAGGTTTGAGCGTAACCCCACAGGTGGCCGTACGTTTCCACCCGCGCTGCGAAGTCGCCGTTTTCAAGCTGATGCTCGACTTTGTAGGCTTCCAGCGCCGAGGTGACGATGCTGAAGAATGCTTGTTCGGATATGGATACTACTGAGTTGACCATGGGTAGCCTAGGGTTGGTTGATCGTGTGGTGGGACGTAGCTTGGCGCAGCACTTACTTCAGTGCTGTCATCAACCGTGCGGTGGGCCCGGGTCGGTTTGATCATTCGGCTGGTTGGCAAGGAGTATCTGCTCCAGAAGAAAGCGACGTGCCGCGCGTGAGCCGGCACTGAGGCTGCTCGGGTGCTGAATGCGATAGCACTGTATCGAGCCATGCAGGCGGAAGCGCCACAGTTGATTTACCGGGATGCCTTGCGCACGGTAATCACCCAGGTCGTTGCAAACGCTGTGTTCGCCTTTGTGCGGGAAGAACTGCTGGCGTATGTGGGCACTGCTCGCGCCGTTGGCAAACACGATGATGTCTGGGCGAAGTATGGTGATTTGCGCCTCGAGCAGGCGCTTGGATACTTTCGCGAGGTCTTCGAAATGTCGCCAGCGCATGGGTGACCCTTTCTGCCATGCGAAGCTGAAGAGGTTGGCCCAGGCGATACCGATGGGTTGGTCGGCCTGGTGGAGTTCGCGCAGAAAGTTGAAGAAGCTGGCCCCTCGGTCGGCTTTGTCCTGGATGTACTTTGCCAAGTGGCGTTGCTGGATTGCCATGGCGCGCTGGATGTACTCGTCCAGGTCAATGAAGGGTTTTCCGGCGGTCAGCACATCCCAGCGACGCGTTTCTCGGCCCACGACCATAATGCGTTTCGCCGCCTGCTCGAAGAGCGGTGACGTACCCGGAAGAAACAAGCCTGAAAGGTGCTTGAAATCCGCTTCGTGCTCGCGGCTGCGATCCAGCCAATGCAGGGGTAGGTCTGATAGCGTTTGGCGGTATGCCGTGATCAATTGCTGCTGCTTGCTTTCCATCGCTTGTGTTCCACGGCCGCATCTATCGGCGGATGTTGTCGGTGCATAAGGTTTGCAAATTGTCGGGATAGTGTCAATTTGATGTCGCGCGAGGAAAATGGTACGTGCTGAACAGGAACTCTTCAGCAGGTTCGTTAACGGCCCTTGAAGTAAGGGCTTCCCTCCATTGACTGATTTGAGTGCCATGTGGGTAGCAAAGGTGACGTGGGCTGGGTTGGCAGTGGATGCGGAGCTGCATTGGTAGTATCAAAGTGATATTACTTTGTATATAGTCGCCCGCGGCCGATGAGCGGCCTTGCCAATGACGGCGCGAGGGGGCACTCCTGATGATGGTTCGGAAGTTGATTGGGGCAGCGGTAGCCGTAGCTGTGGTGGCTACTCAAGGTTGCGCGAGCATTGTGGGAGAGTCGCGATATCCGGTAGCTGTATCGAGTGCACCGCCGGGGGCGTCCTTTGAAATCACCGACAAGAACGGTACTGTCGTGCACACCGGCAATACCCCAAGTACTGTTACCCTGAAGTCGGGGAAAGGGTATTTCTCGGGGCAGACCTACACCCTGCGGTTTAAGAAAGAGGGTTATCCAGACAAGACCGTTGAACTGGATTCGAGCCTTAGCGGTTGGTACTGGGGCAACATCCTGATCGGCGGGCTTATCGGAATGCTCATTGTCGATCCCTTGACCGGCGCCATGTACAAGCTGCCAGAGTTCGCCTCTGCGGATATGGGCAAACCGTTGGCAAATGCTGGTGAACAGCCCTTGAAAGTTGGCGTCATCGACGACTTGACCGCGGCTCAGCGCGAGCGGCTTGTTCCGGTTAACTGACCAACTGCATACATACCCTGACCTCCGAGACCGATGCATCGCGGCCTTGGGGGAGAGGTGCTGCTGTCAGTGAAGCGGGCCAGGCCACTTGCGCTGTGTAGCCAGCGCCAACAACTCCCGCTGCCCAGAAACCCCCAACTTGCGATACAGCCGCTTGATATATGTAGCCGCACTCGAAAGCTGAATACCCATGCTCACACTGATGCCCTCAACCTCACACCCAGCCAGCATCAGCTGCAGCAGCTCCTGGTCACGCCGGGTCAGTTCCGGGTACAGGCTGGCAACCCGTTTACTGAGCAGTGCCGGCATCTCATTGGCTTCGAGATAGGCGCGGTAATGCAGGCGTGAGATTTGTACGATCAGCGGGGCGGCTGTTTCGATGACGTTGATCTCGTTGGGTGAGAAGCGGCCGTGTTCGCGGCCTCGGTAGAAGTTTACCGACAGCCAGCGGTTGCCTTCGCAATGGGTCAGCAAGGCGACGCGTTCGGAGATTTGCGGTAGCTCGTAACAGATGCGCCGGTAGTCGCGGTGGGCGATGTCTTCGATGGCCTGGCGTTGCACCATGATGCGGTCGGCGGTCGACAGGGCAGGGCGCGCGGTCATCGCCTGTTGGTTGCCATCCATGCTGTAGAAGCGTTCGGCGTAGTTGCTGGAAATTCTGGGTAGCTCGATCATCCGCGCACGGTCGGCGAACGAGATGACTTGCGGGCTGCGGTTGGGGCTGTAGGCAAAGATGGTGCATTGGGCCAAGGGGACTTGGGCGCTGACCAGTTTCAGCATGTCGGCGGCCAGCAGCTTGCCGTGGCTTTCGCTTGTGCGCGAGAGCAGGGTGGCGATTTGCTCGATGGGGAGGCGGAAGGCGGAAGTGGAGGGGCGTAATGGCCAGAATTCCATGCTGTACTCCCTGGGGACAAGGCATGACTTGTTGTTATAGGCGGCCGCTGGGGCTGGGCTGTTGGGCAGGATAACCAAATTGGGAGCGGGGCGCGTGGCTTGGGGGCGCGTCCTGGGCTCGAATGTGTAAACCATGTCCCCGGTTTACGGTGTGAAGGGTTCCCGGTCATGCACTGCTGAGAATCTGACACCGCGTATGGCACCGGCTTCGCCGGTGTTCGCGGGTGAACCCGCTCCCACAGGTACTGTGCAGGCTTCGGGCTCATCTTTTACTTGTGGGGGGGGCCAGGGCCGCAGCCTGGACCGCGTCGCCTGTTTCGCGGGCTTGCCCGCTCCCACAGGTATTGTGCAGGCTTCGGGTTTACCCTTTACCTGTGGGAGCGGCCTTGGCCGCGAACACCGGCGAAGCCGGTGCCGTGCACGGCGCTGTCTGCAGCATCAGGTCTGAGAAGGTTGGGAGTGGAAGGGCGTGTAGCCGTAGCCCGGCAGTTACCAGTACTCTTGGAGGACTCACCGACTTCTTCAAGGACCGAACAGATGACTCAACCACCGGATGGGCTGCCGATTTACCGGGTGCTGACTGGCCCCGATGACGCTTCGTTTTGCCATAAGGTCAGTGATGTCTTGAAGCTGGGATACCAACTCCATGGCGGACCTGCGCTCACGTTCAATGGCAAAGATGTGATCGTTGCGCAGGCGGTTACCTGGCCCGGGGCGCAGAATGGGGCCCGCGACTAAGCACTCAGGGCGCGTTTCAGCACTTCATAGATTCTGGCGTCACCCGATTGCGCCACGTTGAAACGGAGAAAATCCCCCGCAGTCATGGACTGGCTAAAGGCATTTCCGGGCGCCAGCACTACACCTTCATTCAAACAGGCCCTGGCCAGCGTTGCTGCATCCTTGCCTTGAGGCAGCTGGCACCAGAGGTACAGGCCTGCCTGGGGCATTATCCAGGGCTTGATGCCGATGGCTCGAAGCTTGGTTGCCGTCTTGTCCATTGCCTCGGCTAGCCGAAGGCGCACACTCTCCATGTGCTTTCGGTAGCCGCTGTCGGTAATAGCGTGGTGGATGATGTCCGCAGCCAGGCGTCCACCCCCGAATGTGGTGGCAATCTTGAGGTCTACCAGGCTCTCGATCCATTCACCACGGGCAGCGATGTAGCCGCATCGCACCGAAGCTGAGATGGTTTTGGAAAAGCTGCCAATCTGGATGACGCGAGAGAGGCCATCAAAGGCAGATAGGCGTGGCGCGGGCGTAGTCTCGAAATCCCCGAAGATGTCGTCCTCGACGATCACCAGGCTAGAAGCGTCGGCCAGTTTTAGCAGCCTGTGCGCCGTGACCGGCGACAGGGTGGCCCCGGTGGGGTTGTGGATGCCGGAATTTGTTATGTACAACCGGGGCGCATGTTCGAGCAGGGCAGCGCCGAAGGCATCGATATCCGGGCCCGTCGCCGTGTAGGGTACGCCTACAATCTTCACCCTGTGTGCTTTCAATAATGCGTGAAAGTTGAAATAGCAGGGGTCGTCCACCAGGACAGTGTCGCCCGGTTCCAGCAGAAATCGGCAAATCAGGTCGATCGCGTGCGTGCTGGATTCCGTGAGCATGATCTGTTCAAGCGTGGCTTCGGTCCCGATGCCAGCCAGCCGCCGCGACAAGAATTGCCGAAGGGGCGGGCTGCCAAGCGGTGATGCGTACTCCGCCAGTTTCTCTGTGTCAGAACGGGCAACGACTCGGAGCGCTTTACGCATGCCAGCTTCGTACATCCAGGAGGGTGGGAGCCACCCGCACCCTGGTTTCAACGCATCGCTGGCGGTTTCAAGCGATTGGCGCGAGATCCACAGCGGGTCGACGGCACGATCAAGTTTGGGGCCGAGCTCGGTCAGTGCCAGTGGCGCCGCTGGCCCGGCTACGTAAAAGCCGGAGCCAGGGCGAGAGCTGAGCACACCTTCTGCCATTAACCGTTCATAGGCCTCAAGCACGGTAGAAACCGAAACTTGCATGGTCTGCGCCATTGCGCGGGCCGAAGGAATTCTGGCCCCTGGTGCGTAGGTTCGAGCGGCTATCCTGGACTGGATTTCACCCATGACAGTGTGAATCCGCGTGCCGTTGCGTTTCATTGCACCCTCAACTGTGCTGGATTCATATGCATAACAGTTCGGTTAAATTGTATTGGATTGTACGTGGCCTTGGTGAGCCTGTCAGTGATGTACTGAGCCCTGAATTGTCGAGGGCTTACCGATGGAAAAATCAACAAGCGGGTGGATCAACGGCTTCATAGGCGTCGCAATCTTTGCGGGCTCTTTGCCGGCAACCCGTGTGGCAGTGGCGGCCTTCGAACCTACGTTTCTGACCTGTGCCAGGGCCACCATCGCCGCCTTGTTGGGTGCGCTTTTTTTGATCGTGCTACGCCAGCCTCGACCATCACGGGGTGATTTGTCGTCATTGGCTTTGACAGCGCTGGGGGTTGTTATCGGCTTCCCGCTGCTGACGGCACTGGCCCTGCAGCATGTCACCTCTGCTCATTCCATTGTTTTTGTCGGGCTGCTGCCGCTCTGCACCGCAGGGTTTGCCGTACTGCGGGGCGGTGAACGGCCTCGGCCACTGTTCTGGTTGTTTTCGATGGCAGGTGCGGGGCTGGTGGTTGGCTATGCGTTGATAAATGGGGGAGAGGCGTCGGCGGTGGGCGACCTGCTGATGATGGCTGCGGTCGTTGTGTGTGGGTTGGGGTATGCGGAAGGGGCGCGTCTGTCGCGCACGTTGGGTGGTTGGCAGGTGATCAGTTGGGCATTGCTGGTGGCGTTGCCGTTCATGCTGCTGCTGACGATCGCTAATTTCCCCGCGCCTGATGCCTTCGCCAAGGTCAGCGCCCCTGCGTGGTTCAGCTTCGGCTACGTCTCGCTGTTCAGCATGCTGATCGGGTTTGTGTTCTGGTATCGAGGGCTGGTTCAGGGTGGCATTGCGGCGGTGGGCCAACTGCAACTGGTTCAGCCGTTCATGGGGCTTGGGCTGGCTGCGTTGCTTTTGCATGAGCACGTCAGCTGGATGATGCTTGTGGTGACGCTGGGGGCTGTGATCTGTGTGGCCGGGGCCAAGAAATATGCCCGGTAGATGAAGCGTCTTCGTACCTCAGTACAAAGACCGCGAGCATACCGCCACACCCTGTGGGAGCGGGTTCACCCGCGAACACCGGCGTAGCCGGTGCCATACACCGTGTTGGATTCTTCGCGGGTGAACCCGCTCCCACAGGGTCGGCGGCGCGCGCTCAGTCTTTGTCCTACGCGACAGCGCGCCGCTCGATCTCACAGGCACTGCAAGTCTTCAGGCCTGCCAATGCTCATCAGAACCGAACCGTAATCCCCACATTTGATAGCGCTTACCGGAACGTGACGCTGCTCACACAGTGTGCTGTGTGGCGCACATGCGTTTCTTGCCAAATGTGTGATTTATGCCGCTCAGTCTTCGTCAAGCATGCGACCCCTTACCGACGTCTGCAGGGGATTGAGCCAGGGCCTTTCATGCAAACGCTGTTGAACAAGATTCTTGAAGAAGTACGCCCCTTGATCGGCAAGGGCAAAGTGGCTGACTACATCCCTGCGCTGGCCGACGTACCGGCGCAGCAGTTGGGCATTGCGGTGTATAGCAACGATGGCAGCCATTACTGCGCAGGCGACGCAAGCGTGCCTTTTTCGGTGCAAAGTATTTCCAAGGTGTTCAGCCTGGTTCAGGCAATAGGCCACTCAGGTGAAGCCATTTGGGAGCGGCTTGGCCATGAGCCTTCAGGCCAGCCGTTCAATTCGCTGGTGCAGCTGGAGTTCGAGCGCGGGCGCCCGCGCAACCCGTTTATCAATGCGGGGGCGTTGGTGATCTGCGATATCAACCAGTCACGCTTCGCAGCACCCACGTTGTCGATGCGTGATTTTGTTCGACGGCTTTCGGGCAACCCTCACATTTCGATCGATGCCCGTGTCGCCGATTCGGAATATCAGTTCCGCGCGCGCAACGCTGCCATGGCTTACCTGATGCAGTCTTTTGGTAACTTCCATAACGAGGTCGAGCCGGTGCTGCGCAGTTACTTCAGTTACTGCGCGCTGCAAATGAACTGCCTGGACCTGGCCCGCGCATTCTGCTTCCTTGCCAACGACGGGTTTTGCAAGCACAGCGAAGAGCAAATCCTCTCCCGGCGCCAGGCCCAGCAGGTGAACTCGATCATGGCCACCAGCGGGTTGTATGACGAAGCCGGTAATTTCGCCTACCGAGTGGGGTTGCCAGGCAAGAGTGGCGTGGGTGGCGGCATCGTGGCAATCGTGCCGGGGCAATTTACCGTATGCGTCTGGTCCCCCGAGTTGAATGCCGCGGGCAACTCCCTCGCGGGCATGGCGGCGCTGGAGTTGCTGAGTTCACGGATCGGGTGGTCGGTGTTTTGATTCGTGGGCAGGGCCTGCCGGTAGGCGCTGAATCGCCCTCACAAGGCGACTATGCATTGAGTGAGAGAATGTTTGAAAGAGGTCTTAATCGTTACAAATATAATGATTTAGGACGTGTTAACTTTGGCTGTAAGACATTTCTGAAGTTGGATCGAGCTGCACTTTAGCTAGCATTGTTCGCTTAGTATCGACTCTTTTCGGGGAGTTGAGCATGCAAAGGGGGGCGGAAGGGTGCCTGATAGGGCAGATAGATTTGAAGATGGCTGAGCAGAGCTACAGTGTCCCCGGTTTTTCCGAGGCTTACGCGACTCATCTTGAGGGGCGAGCTGGGGATCAAGTTTTTTATGGTAGGTTGCTCATATTCATTGGTTCCGTAGTTGCGGCGCTGGGTATGGGTATCGCCATCTTCGGTCCTGAAGTTATTTATTATGACCGGTTCTCGGGCCTTACCCTGATCCAACACGTACAATTGAACCCTGGGCTCATTTCAATTGCTGGCGGATTGATGATCGCTTGGGGCGGGAAACAGCGTAATGAAGGCATTGTTCATCGTGAAGATTTTCTATTGTCCCATTACAAGTTTGTAACGGGTAATGGGCGGGGTGTCAGCAATCAAGTGAGCGTTCGGCACTTGGGGGGTGATGATTTTAGCGTCTCCGTAGCCTTGTAGTCTGGCCGCGTACGTTCGAGCATTAACATTACGATTTTCGCGCCCGGCATAAGGGCTATCGAGAGAGTGCTCCATTTTCTTCTGCAGGTTTGCTAGGCTGATATCTTTAGTCTCGCGCTGAGACAACGCAAATGGAAGTGCCATGGCGATTGTTCATTCTGTAACAACAAGTGATTGGCGAGCATACAGGGAGTTACGCCTCAGGGCCCTGCGTGAGTCGCAGGATGCCTTCGCAAGTACCTATGAGTACGAGTCAGCCAGGGAAGAGGGCGAGTGGGAGGCCCGCGTCTCAGCCATGGCTTCGTCCAGCAGTGCCCAAGCGTTCTTTGCGTCGCAGCACAATGAGGTTTGCGGCCTGGTGTGGTGCAAGTCCTCGGGCATTGAAGTGGACGTGGTCGAACTTTTCCAGATGTGGGTAGCGCCTGATGTGCGCGGCTTTGGAGTAGGGCGAGCCTTGCTTGAGCGTGCTGTGACCTGGGCTATTGGTCAGGGGGCGCAACGTGTACGCTTGGGTGTGACACTCGCCGATAGCCCGGCGATGCGCTTGTACAAGGCAAGCGGTTTTCACCCTGTTGGCATACCGGAGCCTTTGCGCGAGGGTTCAGCGTTGATGTCGCAATCGATGGAGCTGATCCTGGGCACATATCGGGACAGAGGTCATGTTTAATAGCCCCACAGGATTGTGCCCTAGCTGAAACAAGCATAAAAACCTGTGGGAGCACCTGTCTTCTTGTGGAACCTGGCCTTGCCAGCTCAGTTGGCCCCGGTTGCAACCTCCCGCGCAACCCAACCCTTGAACGCCTCCGCTACCGGCGACGGGTGCATGGCGCCTGACTGAGCCAGCACCACTTTTTGTGGTGACACCTCTTCCAATAATGGCCGGCACAGCAGCGGTGTACCGTCATAGCAGTGGTCGCCGGCGGGGCGGGTGCACGACAGGGCAACCCCGTAGCCATGCGCGACCAGGCCACGTTGCATCTCGAAGGTTTGGGTGTATTGCTGCGTGCGTGGTTGCAGGTTATGCGCCCAAAATAGTGAAAGGAAGTATTCACGCGTTTGTGCGATGTCCTCAAGAATCAGGCATTCCTGGGCCAGTTCATGCAGCGGTATCGCTGCCAGGTGGGCCAGGCGATGGTCCGTAGCGATGAGCGCGTAGGGTTTCAACTCCGCCAGTACCTGGCGTGGCAGCGAGGGATCAAGGCCTATGTCGTAAGTAAGCGCAAGCTCTGCTTTACCGGCGCTCAGGTGGCGGTGCACGCCTGCCAGGTCCGTTTCGAACAGCGTTACCTCGACATCGGGGTACTGCTTGCGAAAGCTCGATAGCAGCCGGGGTGCGAAGTAAGGGCCTAAGTCTTGAAAGCAGATAAGCGACAGGTTGCCGCGAAGCGAGCCTTGCGCTGTATCGGCGTTCTGATTCATGGCGATGGCCAAGCCAATGATATCGCGGGCCTGTGCGAGCAATCGCGTGCCCGCTGACGTCAGCTCCAGCCCTCGGCTGACCTGGCGCCGGAATAGCCGCTCATTCAGCGCCTCTTCAAGTTGGGCAATAGCGACCGATACCGACGGCTGTGATACGTGGCGGGCTCTTGCAGCAGCGCTGATGCTGCCGTGTTCGGCCACGGCGACGAAGTACTCTAACTGCCGGAACGAGAAACCTATCATTTTTTCCTATACTCCGGATTAGGAAATATATTCTTTTCCTATTGGTGCCGAAACGCAATACTCGCCGTGCACCCTGCTTGTCCCGCTTAACTTCTGGCAGTGGTGCTGTTGCCCAATAAAAAGACCAAAGGGTGCTTTATGAAACAGTCCGCCGAATTTCAACTCAGCGAAGAAACCATTGCAGCTTTCCAGCGTGATGGTGCTGTCTGCGTACGTAATCTGTTCACGCCGGAGGAAGTTGCACTGCTCGAAACCGGCATCGAACAGAATCTGAAAACCCCCAGCGAGCGCGCCAAAGTGGCGAGCCGCCCCGACGACCCGGGTTGGTTCTTCGAAGACTTCTGCAACTGGGGCGATATCGCGGCCTATCGCCAGTTCATCTTCGAGAGCCGGGTGGGTAGCGTTGCCGCTCAACTCATGAACAGCGAAACAGCCCGGCTTTATCACGATCATCTGCTGGTCAAGGAGCCTAACACGCGCCAGCGCACGCCTTGGCACCAGGACCAGCCGTACTACAACATCGATGGGCGCCAGAACTGCAGCATGTGGATGCCTATCGACTCCGTCGCAAGGGAATCCACCCTGGAGTTTGTAGGCGGCTCGCACCTGGGGCCGTGGCTGATGCCGCGCAGCTTCCTCGACAGCCAGGCGCAATGGTTCCCGGAAGGCAGCCTGGCCGACTTGCCGGATATCGAGGCCGACCGCAGCGCCTGGAACATCCTCGGCTGGGAGCTTTCCCCAGGCGACGCCGTGTTCTTCCACATGCTGACCTTGCACGCTTCTGGAGGTGTCGGGGGCAACCGCCGGCGCCGTGCCTTCTCGGTGCGTTTCCTGGGCGACGACATTACTCACGCACCGCGCCAGTGGAAAACTTCACCACAGTTTCCCGGGCTCGAAACACAATTGGCCAGCGGTGCCCAGATGAACCATGAGTTGTTCCCGGTGCTGTGGCCAAGAGCTTGATGATTGAATAAATGCGTGCCTGATTAAAACGCACAGCATCTGCGTTGTGCGGACCTGATAATAAAATCAAGAAGGTATCTATGAGCGCTCAATCTTCACAACAGCTGAAGCGGGGTCTCTCTACCCGGCATATTCGCTTCATGGCATTAGGTTCTGCTATCGGTACGGGGCTGTTCTATGGCTCGGCATCGGCAATTAAACTGGCAGGGCCATCAGTGTTGCTCGCCTATTTGATAGGGGGGGCAGCCATTTACATGATGATGCGCGCCCTTGGCGAAATGGCAGTTCATAACCCGGTGTCAGGCTCGTTCGGCCACTATGCCAGCCAATACCTGGGCCGCTATTTTGGCTTCCTGACTGGTTGGAGCTACGCGTTCTCCATGTTGGTGGTGTGCCTGGCAGACGTGACGGCGTTTGGCGTCTACATGGGGCTGTGGTTCCCCGAAACACCGGCCTGGATCTGGGTGCTTGGAATAGTGTTCTTCATCGGGGCGCTGAACCTGTGTAGCGTGAAAGTGTTCGGCGAGATGGAGTTCTGGCTGTCGTTGCTGAAGGTGACCGCTATCGTTGCCATGATTGTGGCAGGCGGGGCAGTGCTGCTGTTGGGCATCCAGCTGAACGACGAGGCAGGCACTGTTGCCGGCATCTCGAACCTGTGGAGCCACGGCGGGTTTTTCCCTAACGGCATCGGTGGGATGATTGCTTCGTTCACCGTTGTGATGTTCGCTTTTGGCGGGGTCGAGATGATCGGCATTACCGCAGGCGAGGCAAAGGACCCGAAGCGCGTGCTGCCTAAGGCCATCAACTCGGTGCCTCTGCGCATTTTGCTGTTCTATATCCTTACCCTGTTCGTGCTCATGGCCATTTATCCCTGGACCAGCATTGGCAGCCACGGTAGCCCATTCGTTCAGATCTTCAGTGGCCTTGGCATCAGCTCAGCGGCAACCGTGTTGAACATCGTGGTAATTTCCGCTGCGGTATCAGCCATCAATAGCGACATATTCAGTGCCGGGCGAATGATGTACGGCATGGCTCAAAACGGCCAAGCGCCTTCCGGCTTTGCATCGCTGTCGCGTTTCGGTGTGCCGTGGATGACGGTTGCAGTGATGGGCGTCGCTCTGCTGTTGGGCGTGGTATTGAATTACCTGGTGCCAGAAGACTTGTTCCTGGTGCTTGCCGCGGTGGTCACTTTCTCCATTGTCTGGGTCTGGTTGATGATCCTGCTGTCGCAAGTGGCCATGCGGCGGGGCATGAGCAAGGAGGAGGCTGCGGCACTGGATTATCGGGTGCCGCTGTGGCCGGTAGGGCCAGCTTGCGCGATTGCGTTCATGGTGTTCATCTTTGGCGTGCTCGGTTGGTTCCCGGCCAGCCGCACCGCCATGTATGTCGGGGTTGGCTGGTTGGTCCTTCTGTCTTTGGGCTACTGGCTGTGGGGTGTGCGTACACCGCGACCAGTGTCAGCCAGCGCTTGAGGCGTTGAACCGTTCGCGTCCGCATTGCGAGCTTTTGTCTGGTCAGCTGCTCTTGCAGAAATATCCAAGTCATGTGCTGTACCTGTGGGAGCGGGTTCACCCGCGAACACCGGCAAAGCCGGTGCCATCCAGCGCGCTGTCTCGTCCTGCAGGCCTGATCTTGGCCGAATCGCCAGCAACAGGTGCGGTAGTTTTCAGCAGACCTCATCCGTTGCTGGCGCAGTGCGAGACTCAAGGTCGATTTCCGTTGGCCACTGTACTTTCGGCGCCAAGCAATGCATGTGGCTCAGGCCATCGTCATCGTTCCAGTCGCGGGGTGGGTGCACGAACTTGGGCAGGGCTTCAGGGCCTTGCTGCATGAAGAGCCGGGCGATGGCCCAGTAAGCCTCGCCCTCATGCAGGGTATGAGTGAAGAAGACACGATCAATGACTTCGTCAGTCTCAGGATTACGGACTGACAGCATGACGTTTTCGATCAGGCCGCCATGGCCAGGGGCGTAGATTCGGTAGACCTCGGCGGTGACGTCGTCCCAGTTGTAGGCGACGGGTTGGACACCCCAGCGTTTACGGCTGAAGATGAAGATGCGGTCGAAGCGGTACTGGTAAAAATAGACTTTCCGACGCAGGCGATTGAAGCGAATGGGTTCGTCTCTAGGAAGAACAACGTCCAGTTTTATGTAAGGAAACAAAACCCACGCGGCAGCAGGAGGGCTAAGTACCAAGAATGCATTCATAGCCCAATCACCTTGCCAGCCATCTACAATAAAGCTCCGGTATAAAAATAGCGCAATTCCACAGCAGAACAGAAGCGTGACAGTTCCAATCAAAACGCCTATGCCACGCAAATTCACCGTAGCTCTTGGCAGTTCCAAATATGCTTCATCGCAGTAGTTGGGAGGTGGGGTTAATTCATTCGCGTCATACTGCAAGGTCGGAGTTTGATCAACGTGAGGCAGGTCATGGCTCCAGCCTATTGCTCGAGCCCACAGAATTTTACCGCTGTTTCTCACTCGTTCACCTCCCGAATACAGCTCTCTAAAAGCGCACTTGCTATCTCTCGATCTGGCCAGTACACCACGCGTAGGGTGGCTGCGACTATACTGTGTCTTCCAATGGCTGGCGCAAGCTCTATCACTGCAACATTTTCTAGAAGGGAAATATTCGCATTATCTGCATAGTCATGCAGTTTCGTTTGTAAAGTAAAATCGGGCGTGTAATCGGGGAAGCGCGGTGGTGCATAATCAGAGGTTTTCGCTGTTTTAGATAAAGGCTTTAAATCTGCAGCATTATGTTCCGCTGACGCAATCACTTCCCCGCCGTCAAAATCAGGGAATTCACCATCACCCATGCGATGGACCGTTAAACTCCAGAGGTAGGCGGACCGCACCTCACTGTATTTGGGTAAAATTATTCGAAACTTTATTTTGTACTCTACAGTCAAGTTTATTAATCCGCCCAATTTAGGTGCGGCTTGATTGTTCGCTAGGGTTGACTCAAAATTCAGCTTTGCATGCAGCCCCAAGGTTGCCGCATTTAGCTCAGCAAACGCTATGTCTGCCCACTCAGGAGTATCCCAATGTATGCGTGGGTTCTCATTGGCCTTCCCGAAATAGCACCGTTTCACCCAGCGTTCGAAACTGTCAGATTCATTTGTTTCAGCTCGTTTGCTGAATGAATACGCAATGAGCGTCAAGATAATAGCCGCACCTAATGGGCCTATCAGATAAGGTTGTGCGACTGCCAGGGTAAACGCCCCTGCGCCAGCACCATAGAACAAACCAGCCACGGCATGCTGTCTACTAGCTATAACGTCGCCCGCCGTCGAGGTACGTTTTGTCGCAGAAATCGATTGTGCAACATCGAAAATGCCAGCTACAGCACTTAGCAAAGCTCCGAACCTTATCAGTGAAGCTCCAGTGCCTGCCGCCCATGACGTCTTAATTAAAGCGGTATTGGACCTCATGACTAGCCCAACCAACTCGATCTGACCGCCCAATATCCCCAATTGCGAACCCTGCAACGCCAGCTTGGCCTCATGCGCCTTGGGCCCAATCTCCGCTTCCGCTTTTTCCTGATTCTTGGTCAGGCTGTCGTATTGCAAGTACAGCCCTCCAATCGCCAGCAATACTTCCCAACTACCTCCCACGCCTCGCAACCCATTAAAGCCAGTCCGCACCAACTGCGACGCCTGCTGCGAAGTGACCTTCATCCTCTGGAACACCTTTCGCGCATCCGGCTCTAGCGTCCCCGCCGCCACCGAGATATCCACCAACGCCCGCTGCGCCAAGCTGCTCGCCTGGGTCACCTTCATGCTGGCTTCCTCAAACAACCGACCCTGCACGTCCGCCGCGGTGCCCTCGACCCACACCGTTACGCTGATCATGGTGTGGGTAAACCGCGGGTCGAGCACTGCCAGGCTCATCAGCCCGTGCTGAATGATCGGCCGCACCTTGTTCCAGGCCTTGGTC
>NZ_SSOI01000011.1:0-2540 GCF_029873175.1 Pseudomonas sp. BN505 | reverse complement strand
GTGATCCGTCCGGTCGCCTTTGCGGGCCACCGCCGCACCTTCGATCAGGAAATGCCCGGCCCCACTCTCTATCACCGCGCCACAGATTGTCCGGTCACCTACCCTGGCGACCGGCCTGCCGTTAAACGTATACGTAGCGCTGCCGCTCTCGACCTGGTTTACCCCATGCAGCGGACAGTTGTGTTGGTGGCCTACAAGTACAACCGGATTCATAGGGCTTCTCCTTCAGACGGTGCAGTACGGGATTCGCGATCTATGTCCTCCGGCCAATGAACCTTCGGCGCCAGGCAATGCATGTGGCTCAAGCCATCGTCATCGTTCCAGTCGCGGGGTGGGTGCACGAATTTTGGCAGGGCTTCGGGGCCTTGTTGCATGAACAGCCGGGCGATGGCCCAGTAGGCCTCGCCGTGGTAGAGGTCGTGGGTGAAGAAGACGCGATCGATGACTTCGTTGCTTTCAGGATTGCGCACCGACAGCATGACGTTTTCTATCAGGCCGCCGTGGCCGGGGGCATAGACGCGATAAACCTCGGCGGTTACGTCGTCCCAGTTGTAGGCGACAGGTTTGACGCCCCAGTGTTTGCGGCTGAAAAGATAGATGTAGTTGAATCTAAATTGGTAGAGATAGATTTTCCGACGCAGGCGATTGAAACGAATGGGTTCGTCCCTTGGGAGCATCAGGTCCATCTTTACATGGGATGCAATTGCCCACATGGCGATCGGCGGCAATAAAACCATGACGAGGCAAACAAACCACTCACGCGACCAATTAACATTCAACATTAGCAAATATAGATAAATGGCCATTCCAAATGACATTACTAAAGTTGCCCCTCCTACCAGAGCAGCAACACCACGCAAACTGACACTCGACCTCGGAAGCTCTAGGCACACATCATCAAGATAATTCGGCGCTGGCTTAACATCCTCAACACCAAAACGCGGAGATGACTGCGAATTCACATCAGGCAGATCATAGCTCCAAAACAAAGCCCTATCCCAAAGAGCTCTAGGCTTGGCTTTCACTCGTTAAGCTCCTTGACGCAAATCTCAATATAAGCATCCGGCAGCGCTGTATCTGGCCAGTACATTACTAGCAGCGTCGCAGCACGTATGGTGTGCGACCCGACAGTCGGCATCAGCTCTGCAGCCCCAGTGATTTCCAGCCAAGATATTGCCAAATCCTCTGACCTCTCGGATTTACGCTTTCTATTTACTGAAATATTTTTTCTATAGTCGGGTAGTCTGGGCTGAGAGAAACCAGAAAATCTTGCCGCTTGAGTGAGAGCCTCAATCGGGAGAGCCTGATATTCTTCCACAAGCACAGTTTCTCCACCAAAGAAGTCGGGGAAAGTGCCATCACCATGCCGATGCACTACGAGGACCAAGCGAAAAGCTGAGCATTCATCACTGTAACTAGGTAACACGACTTGAAATTTAAGTTTATGCTCTAACTCCAAACTGACCAACCCTCCTATCCTGGGCGCAGCCGAATTGATTGACCGATTGGACTCGAAGTTAATCGCCGCGCAAACACCCAGGGTCGCCGCATTAAGCTCTGCAAACGCAATATCCGCATATTCCGGGCTGCCCCAGAATACGGCTGGCTTCTCATCAGCTTTGCCAAAGCAGCAGCGTCGCGCCCATCGCTCCAAGGCTACAGATTCGTTTCCTTCAGCCCACTTGCTGATTGCGTACGCCGTGAGCGCCAGCATCACTGCCAACCCTAAAGGCCCTAATATGAGCGGTTTAAATACTGCATATACAAATACGCCAGTTGAAACGGTGAACCCAAATCCCGCCCCGATATATATAGCTCCGGCTCTGTTGTCTCCTGCTGCTAGCACGCGCTTTGCTGCAGCAAATGCTTGCGCCGTATCAAATATCCCGGCTATTGCACTAATAATTGCACCAAACTTGATTAGCGAAACGCCAGTTCCCGCCGCGCCCTTAGCCCCGGGTATTGACCTCAGCACGAGTCCAATCAGCTCAATTTGCCCCCCTAGCAACCCCAATTGCGAACCCTGCAACGCTAACTTGGCCTCATGGGCCTTGGGCCCAATCTCCGCTTCCGCTTTTTCCTGATTCTTGGCCAGGCTGTCGTATTGCAAATACAGCCCTCCAATCGCCAGCAGTACTTCCCAGCTTCCGGCCACACCCCGCAAGCCGCGAAAGCCAGTCCGCACCAACTCCGCCGTCTGCTGCGCAGTGATCTTCATCCTCTGGAACACCTTTCGCGCATCCGGCTCTAGCGTCCCCGCCGCCACCGAGATATCCACCAACGCCCGCTGCGCCAAGCTGCTCGCCTGGGTCACCTTCATGCTGGCTTCCTCAAACAACCGACCCTGCACGTCCGCCGCGGTACCCTCGACCCACACCGACACACTGATCATGGTGTTGGTAAATCGCGGGTCGAGCACTGCCAGGCTCATCAGCCCGTGTTGAATGATCGGCCGCACCTTGTTCCAGGCCCTGGTTGAATGAATGTCGATGTCATCAATGTTGCGATGCATCCGATCCCGTGCCTCGGCGATCGAGGCG
>NZ_SSOI01000010.1:0-37031 GCF_029873175.1 Pseudomonas sp. BN505 | reverse complement strand
AAGCCATGCTCGACCAGCTGATGAAGGTCGACCAGGATCGCCAGGCGGCCTACGTCGCCCTCGCCCACGTGGATGGCGAATTGCAGGAAGTGGGCATTTCCCGCTACGCCACCGCCAGCGGCAAGGACGAGTGCGAATGTGCCGTTACCGTCATGGACAGCTGGCAGCACCATGGCCTGGGTCGCCTGCTGCTCAAGCACCTGATCGATCATGCCCGGACCAAGGGCTTGCGGCAGATGTATTCGGTCGACGCGGCAGCCAACCATGCGATGCGCGACCTGGCCAAGGCGGCGGGGTTCACCACCGCCGCTGACCCGGATGACCCCAGCCAAGTCATTCACCGGCTCTCCCTGATCTGACCCTGGGCCGCCGCCCCCTGACGGGTCAAGGCGCGGCGGCCCGACTACGGAAGCATCCCCATGAACGGCCCTTCGAAGAAATTGATGGAAAAACTCTACGGCAAGCAGTATCAGGTCGACACTGCCGATATTGCCCCGGTGCTTCATCAATACGCCGAACCCTTGCCAGACCTGGATACACCGGCATTCGCAGCCCTGTTCGACCGCTACGCTGACGCGCGGGTCATCCTGCTGGGCGAGGCGAGCCACGGCAGCAGCGAGTTCTACCGCACCCGAGCGGCGATCACTCGGCGCCTGATCGAACAGCATGGTTTCAACATCGTCGCCGTCGAGGCCGACTGGCCGGATGCCGGGCATGTCGATCAGTACGTTCGCGGCTTGGCGCATTCGGCGTGGAAACGCCATATATTCAGCCGTTTTCCGACCTGGATGTGGCGCAACAGCGAAGTCAAAGCCTTCGCCCATTGGCTGCACGGCCACAACCGCCTGCTGCCCACCGACCATCGCGTGGAATTCCGTGGCCTGGATGTCTATAGCCTGCGCAACTCCATCCATGAAGTGCTGGCGTATCTGGACCGGGTCGATCCGCACCTGGCCCATGAGGCTCGCCGCCGCTACGGTTGCCTGACGCCTTGGCAGGACGACCCCGCACTGTATGGGCACTTTGTCGAGCGCGGTGGCGTCATGCCTTGCGAGCAACCGGTGATCCAGCAGTTGAATGTGATGCTCGCCGAGCAACTGTCAGGGCTTGTCCGCAATGACGAAGCCTTCTTCAACGCAACGCAGAACGCCCGCGTCATCATCGCCGCGGAACAGTACTACCGCGCCATTTACCGAGGTTCGACGGCTTCCTGGAACCTGCGCGACCGGCACATGTTCGATACCTTGCGCGCGCTGCTGGAACACCGTGGGCCCCATGCCAAAGCGGTGGTCTGGGCACACAACTCCCATATCGGCAATGCCGGTGCCACGGAAATGGGCTGGAAAGGCCAGTTCAACATCGGCCAGCTTTGCCGCAGCGCTTTCGGGCATGACGCGGTGCTGATCGGCATGGCCACAGATCGCGGCCAAGTGGCCGCCGCCGATGACTGGGACGGCGACATGCAGATCAAGGACATCCGCCCGTCGCGCAGCGACAGCTGGGAGCACCAGTTCCGCCTCGCAGGCGTGCCGGCCTGCCTGAGCGACTGGCGCGACCCACAACGCAAGGAGCTGCGCCATGTGTTGTCCACGGCGCTACTCGAACGCGCCATCGGTGTCATCTATCGCCCCGAGAGCGAACGGCTAAGCCACTACTTCGAAGCGGTGCTGGCCGAGCAGTTCGATGCGCTGCTGTGGTTCGAGCAGACCCAGCCAGTAACTGCCCTGCCCTTGCCGAAACAACAGCATCTTGAGCCTGAGGACGAAACCTATCCATTTGGTGTATAAGCCTCGGCGAAGCCTCATCAGGCGGATTCGCGCTGCAGGTACTTCACAAACCAGTCACCGGCGAGCGCAGCGGCCTTCGCCAGTGTGCCAGGCTCTTCGAAAAGATGCGTAGCGCCTGGCACCACTTCAAGGTGCTGCTCACAGCTCAGCAAGCGACCCACCTGACGATTGAGCTCAAGCACCAGGGCGTCCCGGCTACCTACGATGTGCAAGGTTGGCGCCTGCACACGGTCCAGCATCGGCTCAGCCAGGTCTGTTCTGCCACCTCTGCTCACCACCGCCGCCACCCGCTCGGGACGCTGCGCAGCCGCCCACAGGGCCGCAGCGGCCCCCGTGCTTGCGCCGAACAAGCCGATGCGCAGCTTGCCCAGCTGCGGATCGCCTGCAACCCAATCGATGACATCGATCAAACGCTTGGCCAGCAAGGCAATATCAAAGCGCAATTCTCCGGTCTCGTTATCCAGTCGTTGCTCAGCCTCGGTCAGCAGGTCGAAGAGTAGTGACCCCAGGCCACGCGCCGCGAGCACATCCGCTACGTACTGATTGCGGGCGCTCAGACGCCCGCTGCCGCTACCATGGGCGAAGATGACCAAGGCGCCAGCGTTGGCCGGCTCACGCACGTCCGCCATCAGTTCGACGCCTGCCAGCTTCATCGTCTGCGTGCGAACTTCAACCCTGTGCTCAGTCATGGGGCGCACTCCGGCTAAGCGCTTGCTGATCGGCTTGCCCCATGAGCGTCATGACTTCCTCGTCCGACGTCTGCGGGAAATCCTGATACCAGTAACCCACCGAAACCATCTGCTCGGGGACCAGCGGGCACACCAGCTCATCTACCTCACCGTACAGCGCTTCGAGCGTTTCTGGCGGTGCGACCGGGATGGCTACCACGATCCGCGCCGGTGACTGAGCGCGCGCAGCCTGGATAGCCGCCCTCATCGTGGCCCCGGTCGCCAGGCCGTCATCGATGAGAATCACCACCTGCCCCTTGAGTTGCAGGGCTGGCCGCCCTCCCCGGTAGGCCCGCTCGCGCCGGGCCAGCTCCTCGGTTTCCCTGGCAACCACGGCGTCGAACATCGCGGGGTCTACCGGATAGGCCCGCAGCATGTCGTCATTGAGGAAAGTGACTCCGCCGCTGGCTATCGCCCCCATGGCGAACTCGGGGTGAAACGGCATGCCGAGCTTGCGCACCACCAGCAGGTCCAGGCGCACGTTGAGAGCGGTCGCGACTTCGTAGGCCACCGGAACACCACCACGCGGCAGTGCGAGCACGATCACATCGGGCCTGCCAGCGTAGCGGGCCAGTGGTTCGACCAGGCAACGTCCAGCCTGGGTACGGTCGACAAACAAGGTTGGCAAGGCAAGATCATGGGACATGAACACCTCCCGCGCCGCGATGGGCGCCTGTCATTTCAGCTGCCGATGGGGGCCGTTGATGGCTTCAAGGCGTGACTGCACGCCCTTCCTCGGGCACCAGGTCGAACTGCGCGAGGCAACGCTGCTCATCAGCGGGGGTCAGCGCCTTCAGGCCGCTCACTTCCTGCATGGGCGTTTCGAACAGGGCCAGGCGCAACACCCCATTGCGCTGCAGAAAGGTCTGAGCCAGGCAGGTACACACGGGTTTGCCGACCAGCGCAGCGAGCTTGTCATCCTCAGGTACATCGACCTGGGCCTGCAGGTTGGCCGTGCAATTTTCCACGATCTGCGCCACGGAGCGCCCCGCCAGCCATACGGTGCCAGCACCGAGCACGACCAGGAGCAGCAACACACTGATCAACCTGTTCGATTCCTGGGTGATTGAACGGAGCAACGCCAGCCTGGCCTGCCAACCCGTCTCCTGGCCATTGAAAATGGCCTTGCCGACCGTGCGTTTGACGCCCCGCTGCACCGCCCACCCCAGCGCCACACTCAACGCCAGGAGGCTCAGGAGCACCGCCGGGTCGCGCATGGGCATGCGCCAGCTCGGGCTCAGGGCGCGATAGACGGACGCCGCGACGAGTAAAGCGATGATGGCCACGATCCAACCCAGGCTACCCCTGGGCCTATGCATCCAAGCCCGCAATTTTTCCCTTGCTTGCGTACTCATGATTCACCTCCCGCGCCCAGCTAGCGCACCGGGTCGATGGCGACGGTTTCCTGATACTCCGGCACGCAAACCTGCCAGCCGAGTTCGAGGCTGATACGCCGTCGCAAGGTGTCGGCGGCGTGCGGCTCGCCATGAATGACGTAGGTCTGGCGAGGCGGCCGGGTAAACCCACGCAACCACTCCATGATCTCGTCGGCATCGGCATGCGCGGAAAGGTTCTCCATGGCATGCACCTGCGCCCTTATCGGCACATCTTCGCCTTGCAAGCGCACGCTGCGGGCACCGGCGACGATATCGGCACCCCGCGTGCCGCCAGCCTGAAAGCCCGAGAACAGGATGCTGTTGCGTGGGTTGGGGGCCAGCGCCTTGAGGTGGTGCAGGACCCGGCCACCGGTGGCCATGCCACTGGCGGCAATGATCACCGCAGGCTCGCGCAGGTGGTCCAGGTGCCTGGACTCATCGACCGTTCGCACGATATGCGTGCCGTGGCACATGGCGGCGCACTCGGCGGCCGACAGCCGATGTTCGCTGCGGTACTGCTGGTAGAGGGCGGTGGCGTCGGTGGCCATCGGGCTGTTCAGGTAGACCGGGATATCCGGGATCAGCCGGTCGCGCTTGAGCGTGTACAGGTAATACATCAGCAGCTGGGCGCGGCCGACGGCAAACGATGGCACCAGGGTGATGCCATGGCGCAGCAGCGTTTCATTGATGACCTTGGCCAGGTACTGCGCGGTCGATTCGTCAGGGTGCTGGCGATCACCGTAAGTCGACTCGATCAACAGCACGTCCGCCGTCCTGACCAGTTCAGGCGCACGCATGATCGGGTCCTGAGGGCGGCCCAGGTCACCCGAGAACAGCACGGTCTGGACTTCGGCACTGATCTGTACCGTTGCCGCGCCGAGGATATGCCCGGCGGTGCGCATCAACAGCTCCATGCCGTCGGCAATCGGCAACGGCTGATGCAGTTCCACAGGCTGCAACAGGGCCAGGGCCCGTTTCGCCTCCTCCTCGGTATAAAGCGGGCGCGCTGGCGTGTGCTTGGAGTAGCCGTGGCGGTTGGCATGCTCGGCCTGCTCTTCCTGCAAGCGCGCACTGTCCAACCGCAAGATCTCTGCCAGGGCACAGGTCGCCGGGGTGGTATAGATCGGCCCGCTGTAGCCCTCCCGCGCCAGCACCGGGAGATAACCGCTATGGTCAAGGTGGGCGTGGGTCAGCACCACGGCATCGAGGGCGCGCAGGGCCGGTTGCAGCGGCTCCCAGTTGCGCAGGCGCAGTTGTTTGAAGCCCTGGAACAGCCCGCAGTCGACCAGCACCCGCGTGCTGTCGCGGGTCAACAGGAATTTGCTGCCGGTCACGGTGCCTGTACCGCCAAGAAAGGTCAGTTGCATGGCTATGGCTCCCAGGTTTCGGCCACGTCAGGGTGCACCGCGACGACGCTGCAGGGCGGGTGGCTGACAATTCGCTCGGTGGTATCGCCCAGCAGCTTGTCCAGCCCTTTGGGCTGCACGACGCCCATCACCAGCGCATCGATATCCAGTGCGGCCACCTGTTCGCGGATCACCTGTACCGGGCCGCCTTCCATGAAGTGCCGACGCTCGGGCGCGACGCCCTCGGCGTCGGCCAAGGCGTCGAATGGCTCCTGAAGCGCTTCGAGCATCTCGTCGATCCAGGCCTGGGTCACATTCATGTCCGCGGCGAACACCCCGGCCAGGTTGTAGGCCGACAACAGGTGCAACGGCGCATCACACTGCAGGGCCAGTGCCTGGGCGGCGCGGATGAGCCCACGGTTGAAGTGCTCCTGCACAGCGGGTGTTTCGCTGAACGCGGTATCCACGGCAACCAGAACGCGCCGGGGCAGCGTGACGGACGACTTCGGCACAAACTGCGTGATGCCCTTGAACCCCCGCATCAAGGCGCAGTCCAGCGGCGTACTGAACAGCCGCGCCAGGGCCGAGGCGGTTTCGCTGTCCTTGAGGACCATGTCGGGCTGCAGTTCGCTGATGTAGTCGATGGCCATGCTACGGATGTCGTCTGCAGCCAGGGTGTCGACCGTCAGCGTGATGCCACTGCCGCGATGCCGCTCGACCAAGGCGGTCAGCGTGGCCCGATAGTGTTCGTACTGGCGCTTGAGGTCGGCTTCATTGAGCCGTTCCTCACGCAGCAGGTGCTCCTCGGTCGGTCCGAACAGCCCCAGCACATGCACACTGGCGCCACTGACGTGCGCCAGGGCCAAGGCCCTGCGCAGCGCAGCGGAATGCGCATCGACCTCGGTGAGCAGCACCAGCAGTTGTCGGTATTGACCCATGATGAACCTCCGGGCTTGCGCCACTGGGGTGTGATGCAGGCGATATTCCGCGCACCGCCTCGATGGCGCTTGATGCAGATCAGAAAACTGCCATCCGCGATGAACTTGACCATTGTCAGAACCGAACCGCTTGGCCACGTTACAACGGCTGCACCAGGCACTGATCAGGTCACCGGGAGGCAGCATGAACGGGCAGCAAACTGAACAGGCGCAAGCTTGTGAGCACTGGGTCGAAACGCTTGACGACGGTTCAGCCGTGCTGATCCGCCCGCTGCGCGAAGAAGACCACGAACGGGACAAGCGCTTCCTGAGCACGATCGCCTACGAGGCCAGGCGCTTTCGCTTCATCGCCGGGCTCAGCGGCGCAATGCCCAGCCTCGACCCGCGGTGGATGCCGGTCGATCAGCATCAGCGCATGGCCTATGTCGCACTGGCCCATGTGGACGGCAAGTTGCAACAGGTCGGTGTCAGCCGCTATGCCGGCATAGCGGGCAGCCTGAGCTGCGAATGCGCGCTGGCGGTCAGTGAGGACTGGCAGCGCAAAGGCCTGGGCAAGCGCCTGTTGCAGCACCTGATCGAGGCGGCTCGGCGCAATGGCTACCAGTGCATGGTCTCCCGGGACCTGGCAAACAACTACGCCATGCACCGGCTGACCAAGGCGCTAGGCTTCAGCTCACGCTACCTGGGCGGCGACGTCAGCGAAATTGTCCATGAACTGGACTTGAGCGCCTGAATGACAAGGCCCTCGCGGGCCTTGTGCATTTACCCCTGGGAATGCTCGGGCGAGATCACCAGCACACTGTTGGACAACCGGTGCAAGACACGCTCCGCGGTACTGCCGATGAACCAGCCAATATCATGGTGGTGATAACTGCCCATCACCAGCACGTCGATGTCATGGCTGTCCATGAACAGTCCCAAGACCTTGGCCGGATCGCCCATGTGCATGTGGCGGTGCTCGCTGGCGATGCCATTGCGCTCGGCCAGCGTCTGGAAGGCCTCGCTCTGGGCTTCATGAAGGGTCTGGGCGAGGTTGGAGTCGAACAGGTACGAATGCTCACGGCTGCCCCCGGCGTCGCGGTACATCGACCCCAGGTCGTAGACGTAGAGCAATTCGATCTGGGCGTTGCACTGCAAGGCCAGTTTCAGCGCTTCGCTGATGATCTGGTCATTGAAGCCTTCATACTGATCCTCGGGCCTGGACAGGTCCACGGCCGCGAGTATCTTGCGGGGCAAGGCGTGGCTGGCGTTGTGCACCAGGTGCAACGGTATGCGCGTGTCGCGCAACAGCTGGATGTCCAGCGACGTGAACATGGCGCGCATCCACCAGGGCTCGTGCTCGAACTCCTTGATCAGCATGGCGACGGGCTGCTCGCGCAAATGCACCAGAATCTCGTTCAGAGGATGCAGCGCCCAGACCACTTCGGTGGTCACCGTGACGCCATTGCGCCGCATGGGTAGCGCCTGGCTTTCCAGCCATTCACGGTGTTGCCGCACGTAGCCGTCGCGCATCACCGCCAGTGCCTGGTCATTGACCAGGCCCGCCGTGGCCAGCCCCTCCAGGTAATCGAAAGCGACGATGTGCAACGCCATGCCCTTGGCCTTGGCCAACGCCGCAGCGCGGTCATAGACCGGGGTTCGGCGCATCAGGAGCGACGCGATCATCAACAGTCTTTGCGGGTTGTCCATGGCGCACCTCTGCGGTTGGGAAGCGTATTTCGATCATCTGCCCCCGGCTCAGGCGCGCCTTGATGTTTGTCAACTCACACAGCGTGCGGACGTTCGGTGATTCGAACCGCGCGAGAATTTGATGCGGATCAAGGATTGCTGGCAGATCTGGCGCGCGCTGACCCTATATCAAGAACAATCACGCAGTGCCTCAGGAGACGTGCCATGGCGCTCATGAAAGCGGCAGTTTTCGTTAAGAAGAACCGTATCGTGCTGGAAGACAAGCCCATCCCGGATATCGGCCCACTGGATGCACTGGTGCGTATCACCACCACCACGATCTGCGGCACCGATGTGCATATCCTGCGTGGCGAATATCCGGTGGCCAGGGGCCTGACCGTAGGCCACGAGCCGGTAGGTGTGATCGAGAAGCTCGGCTCGCAGGTCCAGGGCTTTCGGGAAGGCCAGCGGGTCATCGCCGGCGCCATCACCCCCAGCGGCCACAGCCACGCCTGCCTGTGTGGCTGCGCCTCGCAGGACGGCGCGGGCACCGTGCATGGCTTCAAGGCCATCGGCGGCTGGAAGTTCGGCAACCTCATCGATGGCTGCCAGGCCGAATACGTTCGCGTGCCGGACGCCATGGTCAACCTCTCCCCTATTCCCGACCGGCTCAGCGACGAGCAGGTACTGATGTGCCCGGACATCATGTCTACCGGTTTTTCCGGTGCCGAGCGCGGTGGCGTCAGCGTCGGCGACAGCGTGGCCGTGTTCGCCCTCGGCCCGATCGGCCTGTGCGCAGTCGCCGAGGCCAGGCTGCTGGGCGCAACCACCATCATCGGTGTCGACACGGTCGCCGCGCGCATCAGCGTCGCACGCCAGTTGGGTGCCGACCAGGTCGTCGACTTCCAGCAAGGCAACGTGGTGGAGCAGATCATGGCGCTCACCGATGGCCGCGGCGTGGATGTCGCCATCGAAGCATTGGGCACTCAAGGCACCTTCGAATCGGCGCTGCGGGTATTGCGCCCGGGCGGCACCTTGTCGAGCCTGGGTGTCTACAGTGCCGACCTCAGCATTCCTTTGGGCCCATTCGCCGCCGGGCTGGGCGATTACCGCATCGTCACGACCTTGTGTCCAGGCGGTAAAGAGCGCATGCGCCGGCTTATGGCGGTGGTCGCCAGTGGCCGCGTCGACGTTTCGCCACTGGTCACACACCGCTTCCCCCTCGATGACATCGAGGCCGCCTATGAACTGTTTGCCCACCAGCGCGACGGCGTAATGAAAGTGGCAATCACGCCCTGAGCAACGCCCCGCTGTCGGCAGGGACGCCTTCGTTTTTGCACTGCCACGCAGTTGTCTTGCTCATGCAGGCTTTGGAGGCTCCAATGAACGTCTACGTCGAAAACAACCCCGAACACAACCGCTGGTGGGTACGCCTGGATGACTGCCGGGTAAGCTTCACCTCGTCCGCTGAGGCCGAACAATTCGTCGAGCGCTTGCTTGCCCGCCTCAACGCCCCCCACTCGTTCGACAAACTGGCCAATTGCCCCCCTCGTAGCGGGTCGGCCGAACGTCGATGCGCGAAGGAGGCCTGACGATGTCCGGGCAACTGAAGGTCATGCTGCTCGACCACTCCGATGCATCGCCCGCGGCCAATCCGATTCACCTGAGACCGCTGGCGTCCATGTGCAAGGAGTGCCGCGTCAGCGGCCTGTGCCTGCCCACCGGCCTGCCCCTTCACGACAACAGCTGCCTGAGCGCCCTGATAGGGCCACGCATGCGGATTCGCAAGGGCGCAGCACTGTTCAATGCCAATGACCCACTGACCACGCTCTATGCGGTGCGCTGCGGCAGCTTGAAGACCAGCCTCAACACCGTCGAAGGCCAAGGCGTGGTGAGAAATTTCTGGATGCCGGGTGACGTGCTCGGCCTCGATGCCATCGCCACCGAACACCATGTCTGCGACGCCATTGCCCTGGAAGACAGCGAAGTCTGCCCTGTGCCCTACCGCCGCCTGCAAACCCTGGCGCGCGAATTCCCGGTTCTACAGCAAAGCCTGAATCGTTTGATGAGCCGGGAGATCGTGCGTGAACACGAGCGCGTGCTGATGCTGTGCAACCTTACCGCCGAACAGCGCCTGGCCAGCTTCCTGGTGGGGCTGTCCAGGCGCTTCGTCAGCCGCGGTTACTCTGCCCATGGTTTCATGTTGCGCATGTCCCGCGAGGACATGGCCTCGTACCTGGGCCTGCGCTTGGAAACCGTGTGCCGTTCCGTCGCTCGCCTGCGCGCACTGCGCATCGTCAGCCTGCACGGCAGGCTGGTGGAGATACTCGACATGCCTTCGCTGATGGCGCTCGAGCAGGGCACCGGTGACGGCGTACACAAGGACAGCCCAAAGGCGCTGGGCATCGGCATGCTGGTCGGGCTTGAGCGTGAACGCAAGAAAGGCCAAAACGAAGACCACGCCGCCGCCGGCCTCAGAACTTTCGCCATCACAGCCCTGCTCGGCTATGTCAGCATGCTGCTGGCGGGCGCGATGCCGGTCGGGGTGGCGAGCTGGCCTGGTGCTGATGCTTTGCATGAATTACCGCAAACATGCCGACAAGGACCCGGAAGTCACCAGCGAGATCGCCCTGCTGCTGGTGCTGACTCTGGGCGCGCTGAGCCTCGATCAACCCGAACTCGCCACGGCAGCAGGCGTTGTACTGACCTTGCTGCTGGCACTGCGCCGACAGTTGCACCATTTCGTGCTGCAGCAACTGAGCGAGCAGGAACTGCGCGATGGCCTGATGTTGCTGACGGTGGCGCTGGTGGTGCTTCCGTTGACACCGTATCACTTCGTCGGGCCCTACCAGGTACTCAATCCACGCACGATCTGCACGCTGGTGGTCTTGCTGATAACCGTCGGCGCCTTGGGCCATATCGCCGTACGGTTGATAGGCCCCAGGTATCGCCTGCCCTTGAGCGCCATCGCATCGGGCTTTGCCTCAGGCTCGGCGACCATTGCGCTGCTGGCTCACCAGGCCAGGCAGCGAGGGACGGCAATCAGGCCTTATGCCGCTGCGGCCGTACTGTCCAACCTCGCAAGCATCAGCCAGTTCGCCCTGGTACTGGGTGAACACATCTACCGGATGATGCTGAGCATCGCTTCGGGCGAGCGCAGCAAGAGCGAACAGCATGGCTACGGCCAGAACGAGTTCGTGCCGTGGCAGATCGGCGCCATCACCTGATGCCCGAGCCTTCATCAATGGCGCCAGTATGAAACGCCAATCCTCTGGGTATCAGTCGTTTACTCGACGTTGAGATGCGCCGTTCATGCCTGGCGGATTGATCGGGTACCACTCGCAAGATCGGGGGCTCACGCGCAATGCGGGCGCCCCCGTTGTTCGTCGCTAGGGCCGCTCCAGCTGATCTCGCAGATACTCGATAAAGCGCTGGGTTTTGGCAGGAAGCAGTCGGGTTTCTGTCAATGCGTACACGGGAACCGGAGTCGCTTGCCACTGCGGCAGCACCCGTTGCAAAACACCAGCCTCGACATCTGGAGCAGCGATCCCGGCAGGCAGGAGTGCGATACCAAGGTCCAGCGAGGCAAGTCGACGCAACATCCCCACACTGTTCAGTTCAAAGCGGCCACCCACCTGAATCTGTTCGACAGCACCCTCGCTGGTCAGGGTCCACTTATCCGAGCTCGCCCCTGACATTCGCAGGCATTCGTGATGCACAAGCTCCGCTGGCTCGCGGGGCTCACCGGATCCTGCCAGATATTGAGGTGAGGCATACAGGCCGCGTTGCAGGGTGGCCAGTTTCCGCGCAATCAAGTTGGAGCTGGCCGGCTCGCCCATCCGAATGACCACATCCACGGGGTCGCTGACCAGATCGACCTGCCGGGGTGTGAGATCGAAGTCAAAGGTGATGCCTGGATACAGTCGGGCAAAGTCCGCAATCAACGGCGCCAAGTAGATGTTGGCGAAGTCCACTGGCAACGAGGCGCGCAACAGGCCGCTGGGCCTGGCAAGCAGCTCACCCAGTTGCTCATGCGCCAGCCTCGCTTCGTCGACGATACGCTTGCACCGATCAAAATAAAGCTGGCCAGCCTCAGTCAGCTCGATCTTGCGTGTAGTGCGATGGAGCAGGCGCAACCCTATCTGTTTCTCCAGGCTGGTGATACGCCTTGAAAGCGTCGAGCTTGGCATGTTCAGGGACTGTGCGGCGCCTCGAAAGCTTCGCATCTTCACGACCTCGACGAACAGGGCCATGTCGTTCAGGTATTCCAAGCATTGCTCCAAAAATGGATCAGTCATTTCAATTTAGCCGGATTTATCCCGGCAACGCATTGATTGATGATACCCCCATCACCGCATAGGAGCACTGTAATGAACTCTCTTTTCTCCCAGGTCCAGCTAGGCCGCTACACCCTGTCAAACCGCGTGGTCATGGCCCCCATGACGCGTTCGCGTGCAGACGATGCTGGCGTCCCTTCCGACCTGGTCGCTACTTACTATGAGCAACGCGCCAGTGCTGGCCTGATCATCTCCGAAGGTGTTTTCCCGGTTGCGCAGGGCAAAGGTTATGTACGGACTCCTGGCATCGAAACCGATGAGCAGGTAGCCGCGTGGAAAAAGGTCGCTGAAGCCGTTCACGCCCGTGGCGGCCGTATCTTCATGCAACTGATGCACTGTGGCCGTGTTTCCCACCCTTCATTGCTGATCGACGGCGCCCAGCCGCAGGCGCCCTCAGCCCTAAAGGCAGCAGGTCAGACCTATACTGCTACCGGCCTGCAAGACTTCGTCATCCCACATGCGTTGAGCATCGTTGAAATCGCCGGCGTCGTGGAAGGTTACCGCCAGGCTGCTCGTCGGGTGATCGAGGCTGGCTTCGACGGCGTGGAGTTGCATGCAGCATCGGGGTATCTGCCGGAGCAGTTCTTGTCCAGCGGCAGCAACCAGCGCAAAGACGAGTACGGTGGGCGTGTTGAAAACCGTGTCCGCTTTGTTCTCGAAGTGCTTGCCGCGATGGCCGAGGAAGTGGGCGGCGACCGCGTGGGAATCAAGATTTCCCCGGAAATGAACTTCAACGACATCGTCGACGCCCACCCGCAAGAAACCTACACCTACCTGGTAAAGCAACTGCAGCCGTTCAACCTGGCTTACCTGCACGTCGCGCTGTTTGGTGCAGAGTTCGACTATCACAGCGCCCTGCGGCCGCTCTTCAAAGGGAGCTACCTGGTCGGCAGTGGCCTGAACAAAGAAAGCGCCGAAGCGCTTATCTCCGGCGGCAAAGCGGATGCGGCCGTGTTTGGTGCTGCTTTCCTGGCCAACCCTGATCTGCCAGAACGGCTGCGTGGAGACGCCGAGCTCAACGTGCCGGATAAAAATACCTTCTACTCGCCTGGCGCAGAAGGCTACATCGATTACCCAACCCTGACCCAAGGGGTCTGAGGAGTGCCACCATGCTAGCCACCGCACACCTGCAGCGTATGAATCATGGAAGCCAGTTCCGAGCGTTCAGCCTCCGTGGCGATCAGTTTGCGAGCCCCATCGATCCGTTTCTGGGCGTGGATCACGCCTGGATCAGCGGGCCGACCTTCCCAGCGCATCCGCATGCGGGTTTCTCGGCAGTGTCGTATTTGTTTCTGGATTCGGAAACTGGGATCGATAACCGGGACTCACTGGGCAATCGCAATGTGATTCATCCCGGTGGTTTGCACTGGACGGCGGCGGGTAGCGGCGTGGTTCATGAAGAAGTACCAGCAGAACCCGGCAAGACCGTGCACATGCTGCAAATCTTCATCAATCTGCCCGAGGACCAACAGGCGCAGGCGCCTCATGCCTTCAGCCTGGAAGCACGCGATGTACCCGTTGTACGCCTGCCGGGAGTGAAGATTCGTGTGCCCCTCGGGGCCTTCGGCGAGATCGCCTCCCCCCTCTCATTGCCCACCGATGTCCGATTGCTGGACATCCTGCTGGAAGCGGGCAGCGAGGCAGAGATTCCAATCCCGGACGGCCATGTCGCGTTCGTCGTGCCAATTGATGGTGAGGTGACCGTGGACGGCCAGCCCTTCAGTCTGCTTGACCCAAAGGCCCCAGTGAATCTGCCCCAAGGGCCAAGGCGGGTTTTGACGGTGCAGGCGAAAAACGGCGCCGCAAAGGCAGTGGTTTTTTCAGGTACACCCCTGAATCAGCCGGTTCATTGGCAAGGCCCCATGGCGCTGGCGTCACCAGCTGCACTAAACGAAGCCGTGCAGCGCTACCAACGCGGGTTGTTCGGCAGCCTGCACACCCGATAAGCCAACCACCGTTCCTCTACCTAGCGAGAAGATCATCATGACTCACGAAAATTTCAATGCTGACAACGCTGCCCTGCTGCTTATCGATCATCAGGTTGGCACGATGGGCTGGGCCAAATCCATGCCCTTCGATGAGCTTAAACGCAATGCGCTGATGCTCGCCAAGGCGGCGCGCATCCTCAAGCTACCGGTCGTGCTCACCTCCAGCATGGAGGAGCATGCGCAAGGGCCGTTGCTGAGTGAACTGGAAGAAATCCTCCCGGCCGAGTTCGCGGGGCGCATCAAGCGCCTGGGCATCGTCAACGCGATGGACGATGAACATTTTGCCGCAGCCGTCAAAGCGACTGGCCGCAAGAAGCTCATCATTGCTGGCGTAACCAATGATGTCTGCACCGTCTACCCGGCACTCTCGCTGGTCCGTGATGGCTTCGAGGTACAGGTTGTCGCCGACGGCGGCGCGTCCCCAACCGCGATGGCCGATGACATAGCGCTGCGCCGGATGGACAAGGCAGGTGTAACTCTGACCACCACCAACCAGTCGATTGCCGAACTGGCCGGCAGTTGGGCAACGCCTGAAGGCGGTGAGCTGGTACAGGTGCTCATGGAGTCGTTCGGCGGCTGAGTCGGCCCCAGCCACAGTACCCCGGCGAGACGTTCATCGCCTTGACGGGGTACTCGTTTCACCCGCACCTGTGTGACCCACTACCGTCCTTCCCAAAGCGACCGCGCAATACACACGACCCCGTCAAACAGAACCCTGGAAGTCCGTACCAACCCGCAACCCAGAAGCTCTCCCTTCTGAAGAGTTGCTTCAACCGTGAACTCTCCGGTGGGATGCTCGATCGACAAACGCATGCGGTCCTGAAGTGCCACGCCAGCAATTTGCGAAGCAACCGTCCCCGGTAGCGTGCAAGCCGTCGCCACGCTGACAGCGCCGAACACGCCAATGCTGGTATGGCAGCGATGAGGAATGAAGGTACGCGTGTTCAGCGTACCTCCCGAGGCAGCAGCGGACACCAGGCACATCTTGGGCACATTGCGCTGGCTGACATCGCCAAGATTCATGGCCAGGCCGGCCTGCCGTCGGATACTTCCCAGCCGCCCTCTCAACGCCGAATCGGCCTCCAGCTGTTGCGGGCTCTCGTAACCGCTACAGCCCAATGCCTCAGCGCGCATCAGTACCACAGGCATACCGTTGTCGATGCAGGTGACCGCGATGCCATCGAACACATCCTGCGTGTTGCCTGTCGGCAGCAACGCCCCACAGGTAGAGCCGGCAATGTCCTGGAATTCAATGACCAACGGTGCGCCGGCTCCCGGCACGCCATCAATCTTCACATCACCGGTGTAGTCGACGCAGCCGTCGCGTGTGCGCACATACGCAACCGCCATTTGCCCGGTGTTCTCCATGTAAATGCGAACGGGCGTGACCTCCCCCGCCGCGGTGACCAGCCCGCGCTCGATCGCAAAAGGGCCGACAGCAGCAAGGACATTGCCGCAGTTCTGACCATAGTCGACACGCGGCTCATCTACGATCACCTGTGCGAACAGATAATCCACATCAGCGTCGGGCCGGCGTGACGCCTTGATGATCGCGACCTTGCTGGTGAGCGGGTCTGCGCCACCTACCCCGTCGATCTGGCGACTGTCAGGTGAGCCCATGGCGGCCAACAGCACCCGATCGCGCAGCTCGCCCTGGTCTGGCAAGTCGCTATCCAGAAAGCACGCAGCCTTGGAGGTGCCGCCGCGCATCAACAGGCAGGGAATGCGTGTCTGGGCCATGTCTACTCTCCCAGTTCATCCAGGCTGTCGATGTACCGTAACCCCTTCTCGGCCAAGCGGGGACGCATGTTGTAGATGTCCAGACCGAGTTCGCCGCTGGCCAGGCGCAACGCCTTCTGCTCTTCCAGATCAGCACGCCGACGGGTCGCCTCCAGCACCTGCGTCACCTCATCGCGACGCACAATAACCACACCGTCATCATCCGCCACGACCACGTCACCGGGGTTGACCAGCTGCCCGCCGCAAATGATCGGTAAATTGACCGACCCTAGTGTTTCCTTGATGGTGCCTTGCGCGCTGACCGCCCGTGACCATACAGGGAAGCCCATTTGCCGAAGGGTACGGGTATCGCGCACCCCGGCATCGATCACCAGCGCACGAACACCATGCGCCTTGAGCGAGGTTGCGAGCAGGTCACCAAAGTAGCCGTCGGTACAGGGAGAGCTGGGTGCCACTACCAACACATCGCCAGGACGGCATTGTTCAACAGCAACGTGGAACATCCAGTTATCCCCGGGCGCCACCAGCACAGTGACGGCCGAGCCGCTGACAGAAGTGCCCTGCTGAATCGCCGATATCGAGGGTGCCAGCAACCCTTTGCGCCCTTGTGCTTCGTGGATGGTGGCAACACCGTACGCCGCCAGTTCGTCCACCAGGCCCGCGCCCGCTCGCTCGATGTTGCGAAGGACAACGCCGGTTTTTCCCACGAGCGTACTCATGCCAGGTTCTCCGTCACGCGCGGGAAGGTGCTCTGGTAGCCCTCGGCGTAGACAATGTTGCGGGCGCAGGTGATGCCAACGTTGCGCTTGGCCTGTACACCACGCTGCAGGGCGACACGTGTGTAGTACTCCCACAGGTGTTCCTGCCCGGCCATGCATTGAATCGCAGCGTATTTCTTGTCCCATACATCGGTGATGTCCAGGAACACATCCGGGCGCCACTCACACTGTTCCGGCTGATGCGGCTCAAAGGCATAGACCGGGGGTGCCCCGACAATTTTTTCGCCCGGTCGGTAACCTTCTGCCTGGGCGATGATCCTCGCTTCCTGAGTGAGGTTCATTGCCAGCGGATGGTCGTAGTTGTACGGGTCCTTCAGCGAGTGGCTGAGTACGAAAGCCGGCTGGACGCGGCGCATGACATCGGCCAGGCGGAACAGCGTGTCCGTGTCAGACCGCATGGGGTAATCCCCAATGTCGAAAAACTCCACACTTGCGCCAAGTATTTCGGCTGCAGCCATCGCCTCCTCCTGGCGAGCAGCTTTCACTTTGCCCTCACTCATGTCGCCCTTTCGCCAAAGCTTTGCAGACTCGCCCCGCTCGCCGTAGGACAGGCAAACGATGTGCACGTTGTAACCCTGCTGGGCGTGCAGCGCGATAGCACCACCTGCACGCCATACAAAATCGGCAGAATGGGCGCTGACAACCAATGCGTTTTGTTGAGATCCTGTCATTGCGAGTGCTCCTGTTTCGATAAGCACAGCTTCGCATTCGGTCTGACTGAAGCAGTAATGCGTTCGGGTGTATGGGGTATGCGTTTTCCTTATTGCCCTCCTCGTCTGGGATCGGCATAGTCAACGCACCTCAAGCAGAAAGTTGACTGTCTCAATGGAAACCAGAGAGCTGCCAGGCTTGATGCACGTGCGGGCATTTGTGCGCGTTGCGGAGCTCGGGAGTGTTTCCAAAGCTTCATCAGCGCTGTACCGCGCGCAATCAGTGGTTACACGCTCGATCTCCGAGCTGGAGGCCCGCTTGAATGCCCCTCTGTTCGAGCGTCACACCAATGGCATGCGCCTCACCGGCTATGGTGAGCGCGTGCTGCCGCGGGCGCGCAGGGTGCTGGAGGAGCTCGGTACTGTCCCTCGGCTGCTTGCCCCGGCAGACAAGCAGCCCGTGGAGCCGCTGTACCTGTTCCAGGTCAAGCGGCTGCAAATTTTCGTGAGCCTCTGCGAGACGCATCACATGCAGACCGTTGCGAACCTCATGGGCTTGACTCAGCCGGCCATCAGCTCAACGCTCAAGGTCATGGAGAGCGGCTGTGGGCAGACGTTGTTCGAGCGAACCCCTCGAGGCCTGCAACCTACCCGCACGAGCCACGAAATACTGTTCCCTATCCGGCGTGCACTTAACGAACTGCGCCACATGGAAACAGACATCTCAGCCCTTCAAGGCCAATTGCAAGGCGCAGTGCATGTGGGCGCCCTGCCCCTGGGCCGCACGCGAATCTTGCCTGCGGCCATCGTGCGCCTGATGGCCGCCCACCCCCATATCCAGGTGATTACCAACGAAAGCCCTTTCGACCTGCTGGCCACCGAGCTGCGCGCAGGCGATGTGGACTTCATCTTCGGTGCGTTGCGCAGTGCGGCCTACGCAAGTGACCTTACAGGAGAGAAGTTGATGTCCGAAGAAATGGTGCTTGTGGCCCGGCAACACCACCCACTCGCGAAAAGCCTGAACTACAGCGCGCTTTCAACCGCAAAATGGGTATTACCAAGGGCCGGTTCACCCGCGCGGCAGATGCTGGATGGATGTTTCACTGCACTGGGCATGGCCAGCCCACACCCGGTGGTGGAAAGCGCCGATATGGCCATCATCAGAGGTTTGTTGCTGCGTTCCGACATGATCGCAGCCGTTTCCGCACACCAGTTGGAGCAAGAAATAGCCTCTGGCGAGTTATGTGTCTTGCCTGTCGAGTTGAAACAGACTTCCCGCGCCATCGGGCTGACATACCGAAACGGCTGCCTGCACTCGCCAGTAGCGCAGGCTCTGATGGACATGATCCGCGCAGTGACGGGCGAGCAGGCAGCCGTCTAGAGAAATTGCTGTAAGCGCGCCGGCGATTTCGGTTATGGCTTGCCGGCCACCGAATACAGCACCTGCTGGTTGCGCGTCCTCATGAAGTCTTCCAGGCTCTGCCCACGCATCGCGGCGTACACCTGCAGGTTTGGCACCCCCACTACCGCAGCAAGCTTTTCCAGTACGAAGAAGATTGCGCCATACTGGATCAGCCCTCGCCAGTCACGGCGGCGTAACAGGTCGCATTCTTCTTCGCTCAAACCCGCCTCCTCAAAAAGCGCCTCTGGCGTTTCAAGAAAGCGACGGCGCCAGTCAGGTTCGATCATGCGGTGCAGAAACTTGTTCAGGCGGTAGCCCTTGGCGCTTCGCTCCAGCGTGAACGGGTAGGTTCCTTCGAGTTTGTCGATGCCGTCTAGCTGGTGCCGCATGTGCTTGAGGTGCCGGGCAGTGGTTTCGACGGGCACTGGCCGATCCTCATTCTCCAGCAGCAGCGTTGCAATACCTGTCATCGACGGCAGGTAGTAGTCCTGGTGCAGCTTCTTCACGTTGGATGACAGCGCACCTCGCATGATCAACCAGGTGATCACCTCTGCCCCTTCCAGCCCGCCTAACGTAGCGAATTCGGCCAGGGTCATTTCCGTGAGGCGCAGCGGGTCATGGACCAGCAGGTCCAGGAACTGCGCATCCCAATCGGGGTTGTTGAACCCGCAGCGCTCGCCATGGACCTGGTGAGAAACCCCACCTGTCGCCACGATGGCCACCTTGAAATCCTCTGGGTAACTTTCAATCGCCCGGCGCAGCGCCTGCCCCAGCTTGTAGCAGCGACGGGCACTCGGAATGGGGAATTGCAGCACGCCTACCTGTAGCGGAACGATTTCTACCGGCCAGCCGTCGTCGCAGGCAAGCAACGCAGACATGGGTGAGAAAAACCCGTGATCAAGC
Source organism: Pseudomonas sp. BN505 (assembly GCF_029873175.1). NCBI lineage: Bacteria > Pseudomonadati > Pseudomonadota > Gammaproteobacteria > Pseudomonadales > Pseudomonadaceae > Pseudomonas > Pseudomonas sp. BN505. The sequence goes on along the minus strand of NZ_SSOI01000010.1, from coordinate 17,389 downwards.
GGCTTGTCACGGAAAAACCCCATGTCGAATTCATCGGCCACCAGGCTTTCGCCGATGTGCCGGGACAGTGCCGCATGGCCATTCACCGCTGGCAGATCGCGAGGGTTGCCGCCCTCGTCTGCAACCTCATAACGCTCGTCGACGCCAAGGGTAAAAGCACCGTAATGGTCGAAGAAGAACGATGTCACGTGATCGTTGAAGATATAGAAGAGCACGTCGGGCTTTTTCTCATCGAGCCAGGCCTTGATTGGCTCGAACCCTTCAAAGATGGGGGCCCAAGCCGCATCTTGCTGCTTGTCGTGGTCGACCGCGAAACCGATAGTGGGTGTATGAGAGACGGCGAGGCCGCCGATGATACGTGCCATGGAATGTTCCTTTACTTGAATGAAGCTACTGGGCCACTGCAGCCTGGCTTGACCGGCGCCGGGCATGGCCGTTGGCCAGGATCGCCATCGCAGCGATAAAGGCCGGTACGCTCAACAACGCGAAGAGCACTGGAACAGCGAAGCCCATACTCAACACTGCGCCGCCAATGAGCGAGCCGAAGATCGCCCCAAAACGCCCGATCCCTAGCATCCAGCTGACCCCGGTAGCGCGAAAATCTGTTGGGTAGTAGCCCGGCGCGAAGGCGTTGAGCCCGGTTTGTGCCCCGCTCATGAAAAACCCGGCTGCAGTTACCCCAACGGCAAGCAGCGTCGACTCCAGGCTGGTGGCGCCCAGCAAGAGGATGCACAAGCCACCCAGCACATAAGCCCCGGCAATAACGCGATTGGGGTTGCGCCGATCCATTGCCCAGCCCACTGCAATTGCGCCAACGGTACCGCCGAGCTGGAACAAGCCTGTGATGCTGGCTGCCCGCTCGATGGACAAGCCACTGTCACGCAACAGTGTGGGCATCCAGCCCATGGTCAGGTAAATCACCAGCAGGCCCATGAAATAGGTGCTCCACAGCGCGAGCGTGCCGAAACGGAACTGACCGGTGAACAGCATGCGTACCGGTGCCTTGTGATTCGCTTGGCCCTCGCTGACGATGAACCGCGTAGCGGCAGTGAACGCACCACCGAGCCGGTTCAACACCTTGGCGATCTCGGCCGCAGGTGCATTGCGGGCAGCAAGGAACCGTGCCGACTCAGGCAACCACAACCAAAGAAGCGGAAGCAGTACCAGCGGCATGATGCCACCCGCGAGCAATACTGCATGCCACCCATACGCCGGGATCAGCCAGGCAGCCAGAAAACCGCCAAGCCCGGAACCCATGTTGAAGCCTGTGAACATGATGGTGATGAAAAGCGCGCGATTCCGCTCTGGCAGGTATTCAGACAGCAAAGTGGTGGTGTTCGGCAGCGCTGCACCCAAGGCTACCCCGGTGAGCAAACGCAGCAAGCCCAGCTCGTAGGGGTTGCGGGCAAAGGCGCAGGCCAGGCTCAGCACACTGAACCCAGTCACGGCGATCAGCAGCACCCGCTTGCGACCCAGGCGGTCAGCGTAAGGGCCCGCTGTCAAAGCGCCAATCGCAAGGCCTACCATGCCGGCGCTCATCACCGGGCCAAAAGCCGCACGGGTAAGGCCCCACTCCTGAATCAATGAAGGTGCGACAAAACCCATCACCGCCACATCGAAACCATCGAACAGAACAACCAGAAAGCACAGGGCCATGATGAGCCACTGATACCGGGATACTGGTCGGTCGTCGATCCATGCCTTGATATCGACCGCTTCGTTGCTCATGCTTTCACCTTCTTGTTTTTGTAGGGACCAAGCCGAGGCGATGGGCTTGCCGCGAGGGTAAGCGCCATCTGACTTATGGACGAAGGTGACTCTAAGGCGGGCATCCCTTCCCCGCCTCCATGAAATCCTTAAGCAGGTATCTGTTTTTCTTATTGGATGAATGGAGAGCCCGGGCTGCCCATCGAGCGGAAGGCTCTGCCAAGCAAAAAAAGCTGCACGCCCTTCATCGCAGGTATGCAATTGAGGACGTGCAGCCTTACGGTGCCCAGCTTCAGCGAGGCGATCTATCTACCGTGCGTCCTGGCAGAAGCGGTGAATGGCCTGGCAAGCTGCACGCAGCGACTCGTCATCCAGCGCATAAGCAATGCGCAAATAGCCCGGTAGACCAAAAGCACTGCCCTGAACGACTGCAACATTGGCCTCCTCCAGCAACGCCAGGGCCACAGCCTCGTCATTGACCAGTTCGCGACCAGCGGATGAGCGCTTGCCGATCAGCCCAGAGCAGTCGGCAAAAGCGTAGAACGCCCCGCCTGGCACCTCGCAACTGATGCCCGGCGCCTGGTTGAGCAACTCGACCATGAAATCACGGCGCCGCTGGAATACTTCGCGGCTGTGGGCGATGAAGTCTTTCGGACCGTCCAGGGCTGCGATTGCAGCGTGCTGCGAGATGGAGCAAGCGCCCGAGGTCTGCTGACCCTGAAGCTTTTCCATCGCCTCAAGCAGCCAGCGAGGGCCGGTAGCGAACCCGATCCGCCAACCCGTCATGGCGTAAGCCTTCGACACGCCGTTCATGGTCAGAGTCCGTGCAGCCAGCCGTGGTTCGACCTGGGCAAGCGTGAGGAAGTCACGGCCGTCAAAAAGCAGGTGCTCATAGATATCGTCCGCCAGAATCAGTACCTGCGGATGGGCCAGCAACACCTCAGCCAGAGCCTGCAATTCGTCGCGGTCGTACACGGCGCCCGTGGGGTTGGACGGTGAGTTCAGGATCAGCCAGCGGGTTTTCGGCCCGATGGCTTCGGCCAGCGCTTGCGGGGTCAGCTTGAAGCCCGACTCGGCGCCACAAGCGACGATCCGCGACTCGCCACCGCACAGTTCAACCATTTCTGGATAGCTGACCCAGTATGGCGCGGGGATCACAACCTCGTCGCCTTCGTTCAGGGTTGCGGCCAGGGCATTGAAGATGACCTGCTTGCCGCCACTGCACACCAGCGTGTCCTGCCAGCTGACATCAAGACCATTCTCACGCTGGTATTTACGTGCGATGGCTTCACGCAGCGTGCGAAGGCCGGCTACCTGGGTGTAACGGGTTTGGCCACTGTTGATCGCACTGATGGCCGCAGTACGGATGTGCTCCGGCGTATCGAAGTCGGGCTCCCCCGCGCAAAGCGATATGATCTTCGCGCCTTCTGCGCGGCGCGCAGCGACGCGGTCGATGATCTTGTAGGTCGCCGAAGGCTTGGCAGCCTCCAGGCGACGGTTCAGCGTTGCCAGGCTCACGCTTGCTCCTCCGGGTGGGAGAGGCCCATAAGGTCCATGGTGGTTTTGCCTTCGCGCAGCTTGCCCATGAATACCGCTTCTTTGTCCGCGCGCTTCTGCCCCTCCCGCAGGGTATGTTCAACGGCAGTGGCCGGAATGATGATCACACCATCCTCGTCCGCGACGACAAGATCGCCGGCGCTGACCTGCGCACCGCTGAAATCGAACGGCTTGCCGACGGAAGGCGTGGTTGCCTTGACGGTGCCTTTGACCGAGATGCCTCGCGCAAATACAGGGAAGCCATGTGCTTCGAGCGCAGCGATGTCGCGCACACCACCGTTGATCACCAGGCCAACGATGCCTGCCGCTTCCGCCGCCACCGTAAGCACCTCACCCCAATAGCCGGCCACGAAGTCGGCGCTATCACAGACCAGCACGCTACCGCGCGGCGCTTTGGCAACAGCCAGATGCAGACCCAGGTTGTCACCTGGCGAGCACTGCAGCGGGTAAGCCGGCGCGGCGATGAATGCGCCTTTCCAGACAGCGCGAATCTCGCGGTCGACCGCGCATGGCAGCCCGGACGCCTCGTACAGGGTGGAGCTGCCGAGGACCTTTGCAATGTTCTGGTAATCGTGTGGAAGGCTCATGATTGCTTGCTCTGAAGGGAGTGGTAACCGAGGGCGGCACGGGCTTCTTTGAGGCTCTTGCCAGCCGCAATCTGTTCGCGGATCTGCGTTTCAACGTGTTCGATGCGACGTGCCGTTTCAGCAACTTCCTGGGCACGGTCACGCGGTACAATGACGACACCATTGGCGTCAGCGACGACGATGTCCCGGGCACAAACCCGGGCATGGCCAACCGACACCGGCTGGTTGACGGCCACCACCTCGACGCGGTCCTTGCCGGTACGCATGAAGCGGCCTTTGCTGAACAGCGGGTAGCCTTCGCCCAGCGCCTTGTTCACATCGCGGCAGACACCATCAATGACCGTGCCGGCAATACCGCGGGCCAGGGCGTACTGGGTCATGATGTCGCCCCACACCGTGCAATCGGTACGGCCTTCGTTGGCGATGACCACAACGTCGCCTGGTGCTACTTCATCAATGAAGTCACCCACGGTGCCTGGCGGTGTGCTGGCACTGACATACTGGACAGTGAAGGCCGGGCCGACCACGACCTGGCTATAGTTGGCCAGCGGCGCGATACCAAAGGCCTGGCCGGGAAGGCCCAGCTTGTCCATCGCGTCGGACACCCCCGGGGTATCCAGGCCTTCGAACAAGGCGACCAGGTCTTTATCAGAAAGGCTCATATCAGTGCTCCACCTTGATGGCTTCGAATTGGGTGTCGTGCATCACTTCCTCGACCGAACGGCCTGCGCGGACGGCGTCCACCATGCCGGCCTGGCGACGGTCGATACGCTCGGCCAGGTCAAGCACCTTCTCGATGGCACCGGCCGGGACGAAAACGGTGCCGCATGCGTCGGCAATCACGTAGTCGCCTTCATCCACGTCAACGCCGGCCATGCGAATGGTGACGGCCGCGTCGATCTGGATGAGCCTGTTGCGCGCGCTGATCATGGTCACGCCACGGCCGTAGACCGGGTAACCGATGTCGGCGCTGCCGCAGATGTCGCGGCTGAAGCCATCGATGATCGAGCCACGGATGCCTTTGCGCCGGGCGGCGTTGGCCAGGATGTCACCCCAGCTGGAAATACCGTCAACGCCACCCGCAATCACCAGCACGCGGTCATCGGTGGTGATCTGTTCGATGACTGGGGTAATCAGGTGAACGGTGGGTGCCACGTCCTGCTTTGGCCCCAACTGCACGGTGCTGGCTCGGCCAACAATCTTCGGGCAGTTCCAGAGCGGCATCAGGCCGTTGGTGGCTCCAGGCAGTTGGAGGAAGTCCAGCGCGTCCGACACCGTATTGGTATCGAGCACAGCCAAGCGCTCAAGCGGGGCTTTCAAGCTCATCGGTTGCAGGCCTCTTGTAAGTGAGGCTTGAGTATCTGCGCGGGCATTTGATACGTATATTACGAAGAAGCTAAGCTTGTCATACCCCAAACCTATGGAAGAATGCCGTGATCAACTTTCGATTGATACGTCACCTGTGGCTGTTCCTGGCCGTTGCCGAGGACCAGAACTTCAGCCGCGCGGCCAAGCGGCTAGGCATGTCACAGCCGCCGTTGACCGAGCAGATCCAGGCGCTTGAACAGTCCCTTCGCATTCAACTGTTCACCCGCTCTCGCCGTGGCGCTCAGCTCACTGCCGCCGGGGCTGCAATCCTCCCCGCTGTGCGAAAGTTTGCTGATCAGCTGGAGCGACTGGAGTTGGCGGTTCACGAGGCAGTGGCAGGGCACGCCGGCGTGGTGACCATCGGGGCGATCACCTCGGCCATGATCGATGTGCTGCCCCAGCTGATCGAGCGGTTCAAGCAAGACCACCCGTTGGTCACGGTTTCGGTTCGAGAGATCGATAGCGCGGAGGCGATACCCGCGCTTGAGGCCGGCGATATCGACATCGCCTTTGCACGCCTTGAAGGCAACCTCGGCCGGCATCTGCAGTCCATGCCGCTGTCAGAGGATCGCCTGGCAGTCGCGATGCCCAAGGACCACCCATTGGCCGCCAGTGAAGCCATTGAGCTCAAGACACTTGCCGATGAAACCCTGGTGATGGCCTCACGAGACGTCAGCCCGGTGTATTTCGACTACCTGGTGGGGCTATGCAAGGCCAGCGGCTTCGCGCCGCGTATCGTGCATCAGGTCCGCTCTGTCACGGCGCAGGTGGCGTTCGTCAGTTGTGGCCAGGGCATCGCTTTGGTGCCCACCTCCATGGACAAGCTTGCTCCCGAAAATGTTTTGGTGCGGCCGTTGCAGCCAGAAGTGAAGGTTGTCACCACCGCCATGGCATGGCACGGCGTAAACGGTAACCCCTTGGTGGATGCGATGATTGACCAGGCCAAGCAGGTTTTTGCGTCATAGGCTGAGCATATGACAGGGTTCGCGGCTTCGTATTTTACAAAATTCAGGGTGGGCCCGACATTGGGGCCTCTGTAAAAGGAGTTCCCACCGTGGCAAACCCTGCTCGCTTCACTCACGAGAAACTGCCGTTGAACATCGACGGCGTACTGCTGGATCTGGCGGTGATCCATCGTTCCGGCCCCAAGGCACCTATCCTCTTCCTGCATGGGTTCGGTTCTACCAAAGAAGACTATGCCGACATCACGCTGCAGCCCGCATTCGAAGGTCATCCCTTCATTGCCTACGATGCGCCTGGTTGCGGAGAAACCGAATGCGCCGACCTCGCCCGCATCAACATCCCCTTGCTGGTGAAGACTGCCCAGGCTGTACTTGCACACTTTGGCGTCGACAGATTCCATCTGGTTGGCCACTCCATGGGCGGCCTGACCGGGCTGATGCTCGCTGATGCCGCTCCAGACCGAGTGCTGAGTTTCGTCGACATCGAGGGCAATATTGCGCCCGAAGATTGCTTCCTCAGCCGGCAGATCCACGATCACTCGCGCGAAGACGATTTGCGCTTTTTCCACGACTTCATCGAGCGCACCCGGCTTGCCGCTAATCCTGCCAGCGCACTCTATGCGGCCAGCCTGGCGCACAAGGTACGTACCGGGGCGGTGCGCGGCATCTTCGAGTCCATGGTTGAGCTGTCAGATAACGGCGGTCTGATGGAGAAGCTCCTGGCGTTACCCTTCCCGCGCCAGTACATGTACGGCGCAACCAACGCCCACCTTTCCTATCTGGACGACATCGCTGCCCAGGGGGTGCAACTGGCTTGCATCCCTGATTGTGGCCACTTCCCGATGTACTCCAACCCGGCGCTGATGTGGCAGCACATCAAGGCACTGCAAGACCGCGCCTGACCCCGTTCACCGGCTCCAACCCCTACACGGCTGCTTGCGGCCGTGTGTACCCGCACACCCAGTCATAATAACAATGAGGTTGCGTCATGCTCGAAGCCATCAATGGCTTTCTTTCGGGAAAGCTGCTTATCGTCCTGGTCGTCGGCCTGGGCGCTTATTTCACCGTCAAGACACGGTTTGTGCAGCTGCGCTATTTCCTGCACATGTTCAAGGTGTTCAAGGACAGCCTTACCCGCAGTTCGACTCAAATCAGTTCTTTCCAGGCCCTCATGCTCAGCCTGGCCGGCCGTGTCGGGGCGGGCAACATCGCCGGCGTCGGCGTGGCTGTAACCTTGGGCGGTCCTGGTGCGGTGTTCTGGATGTGGGTTACCGCACTGGTCGGGATGGCCACCACATTGTTCGAATGCAGCCTGGCGCAGTTGTACAAGCGCCACAACGGTAGCGGCCAGTTTCATGGCGGCCCGTCGTTCTATATCGAATACGGGCTGAACAAGCGTTGGCTGGGCGTTGTTATGGCGGTACTGCTGATCGTCACGTTCGGTTTTTCCTTCAATGGCCTGCAGTCACACGCAGTGACCCACTCTTTGCAGAATGCATTTGGCGTTGACCCAGCCTATTCCGGCATCGCCCTGGCCGCGGTGCTAGCGCTGGTGTTCGTGGGCGGCATCAAACGCATCGCCAGGGTGGCAGACCTGTTGGTACCGGTGAAAACGCTGGCCTACATAGCGGTCACCGTGTACGTCATTGTGCTGCAATTTGATCACGTGCCCCTGATGCTGGTGACCATCGTGAAAAGCGCGTTCGGGCTCGATCAAGCCTTTGGTGGCCTGATCGGCAGCGCAATCGTGATGGGTGTGAAGCGTGGCGTATTCGCCAACGAAGCTGGCCTGGGCAGTGCGCCAAACGTCGCCGCGGTGGCCGAAGTTCGGCACCCTGTCTCACAAGGTGTCGTGCAGGCGTTCAGCGTGTTTTTCGACACATTCATCATCTGCACCTGCACCGCTTTGCTGATCTTGTTGTCGGGCTTCTATACCGCTGGTTTCGCGGGTGACGGCATCGTGCTGACGCAGAACTCGCTTGCCGCAGTGGTCGGTGACTGGGGCCGCATCTTCATCAGCGTTGCACTTGCGTTGTTCGTGTTCACCTCGATTCTCTACAACTACTACCTGGGCGAAAACAACCTGAGGTTTATTCTGGGCAAGAACCGCAAGGCACTGCTGAGCTATCGCGCGCTGGTGCTGGCCTTGATTCTCTGGGGCTCGGTTCAGGACCTGTCCACGGTGTTTGCCTTCGCCGACATCACCATGACCCTTTCAGCGCTGGTGAACCTCATCGCCCTGGTCCTGCTATGCCGAGTCGGCCTGCGACTGCTCGCAGATTACGACGCACAGCGCAAAGCCGGAGTTGCCGAGCCGGTTCTCACCGCCAGTGCCTTCCAGGACCTCAACATAGACAGGACCATCTGGGGCAATGCTCCAGAGCAGGTCGCAAAAGATCAGGGCTTGGGTGTGCTCGAGCCTGAACCACCAAAAACATCCTGATTGGCAGGAAGCCCAGGCAACCGTAGTGGTTGCCTGGGCTTGGTGTCAGCTTCGTGCATTCGAATAATGGGTACCGGGCCGCAAGCCCGTGTTTTCTTCCACAGCCCCCGTTCCGTCGAGATAACCGTGCTTGCGTAGATCGGGCATGAGCACTGCGGCAATCAGGGTGATGACGCTCATCGCCGCCACGTAGTAGTAGAAGTACGACTCCACGCCCGCGCCACGCAAGGACAGCGCCACGTACTCGGCAGTACCGCCACACAGCGCGTTGCCCAAGGCATAGGGCAGCCCTACGCCCAGCGCGCGGACCGTGGCGGGGTACAGGTCCGCCTTCAGCACGCCGGTGACCGGCGTATAGAACGCAGCAATCAGGAGGCCCAGCATGACCAGCGCGAAGGCTTCGTACGGGTTGTTGACGGTCTTGAGACCCGTGAGCAACGGTACGATCAACAGGCTCGACAGCAAGCCGAAGGCAATCATGCTGTTTCGCGAACCAATCCTGTCAGCCATCATTCCAAACACCGGCTGAAGGCACATGAACACCACCAGCGCGGCTGTCATGATGAAGCTCACCGTCGACGGATCGAAGCCCGCCGAAACCACCAGGTATTTCTGCATGTAGGTGGAGAATGTATAGAAGTGCAACGAGCAACCGGCAGTGATGGCAATCGTCAGCAGCACGGCTTTCTTGTGCTTCATCAGCGCTTTTATCGAGCCCGCTTCCTTGTGTTTGGCGCCTTGGTGACTTGCCGTTTCAAGCATCGAGCGGCGAAGGTAGACCACCACCAGCGCACTTACTGCACCAATGAAGAATGGAATCCTCCAGCCCCAGGCCTTGAGTTCTTCGATGGGCAGTAGGTTCTGCAGCACAACCACAGTCAGCAACGCCAGCAGTTGCCCGGCAATGATAGTGAAGTACTGGAACGAGCCAAAGAAGCAGCGCTTGCCCGTACTGGAAATTTCGCTGATGTAGGTCGCACCGGTACCGTATTCAGCCCCTACCGAAAGGCCTTGCATCAAGCGGGCAATCAGCAACAGAACCGGCGCGGCCATGCCAATGGTTTCGTAGGTGGGCACGACCGCGATCATCAGCGAGCCCCCACACATCAGAAAGACGGAGATGATCATGGAAAACTTGCGGCCACGCGTGTCAGCGAGGTAACCGAAAATCCACCCGCCCAGGGGGCGCATGAAGAAGCCCACAGCAAAAATGCCGGCCGTTGCCAAAAGCTGTGTGGTCTGATCGCCCTGAGGGAAAAAAAGCGCGGCGAAGTAGATTGAGGTGTAGGCGTAGATGAAGAAGTCGTACCACTCCACCAGGTTTCCGGAACAGGCGCCGAGAATGGCGCGGATCCGTTGGCGATTGGTCAGGTTACGGATATCAGGCGCAGCAGGATTGTGATTGTTGGCGTGCATGGGGGAACTCCAGATCTGAGGCAAACGCGAGGCAAGAACAACAGCGTTGGTCTGCGTCGATCTACTGGCTCGGAGTCATCACAGGAAAAGCGGGCGGCAGTACGCGGGGCGATGGAACGCACATCATGGGGGCACCTTCTGGGATCTATTATTTTACAAGTCAGCGAAAGCGCACTGACTTTTATCCCGGGCAAAGCTACGCCCTCACCTGGGTAGCGGCCAGACCCGCTGCCCTCTAGCAGTTATGCCGCGATTGAATAGCTTGGCGCAGCCGTTTCAGAGCATGTGCCCCGCCCAGATGCCTTTGGCCACCAGCTCGCTGGCAATGTCCACAAAGGTCTGGCCGACGTAGCGTGTTGCGGGGCTTACCTGCCGATCGGCGGGCAGCACGAGTACCAGCTTGCGCATTGGCGTCGGGTCAACCAGCGGCGCGGCGCACAAGCTGCCGTCATCAAGGCGAGAATAGATGGAGGCCAGTGGCAATGCCGTATAGCCAAAACCATGACGGACCAGGTCGATCATCGCGCCGAAGGAGTCCGCCTCGACACTGGTGGTGATCTTGAAGCCTCGCTCGAGGGCGCACTGGTCCATGATCTTGCGCAGCCCATGGCGGGGGCTGGGCAGCACCATCTGTTCATTGGCCAATTCTGCGAACGGCACGGCCGTGTCCAGGTTCAACCTGGCCTCGGGAGGGCCAACCAGGACCAGGTTCTCCATCATTACCGGTTCGATTCGCAACGTGTGCAGTGGCTGCGGATCGTAGGAGATGGCCAGCTCCAGCTCGCCCCGCTGCAACCAGTCCAGCAAATAGCCGCTGAACGCCGATGAAAAGCGGATCGAGAGGTCCGGGTGAGTGTCGCGGATGCGTTGAACCAACGGCACAGTGACAATCTCGGCGATGGTCGGCGTGGTACCGATGGCGACCATGCCGCGAAATGCGGCACGGCCGCCGGCTACCGAGGTACGGATGGACTCGAGCTCGTCCATGATCCGGGTGGCCCGTTCAAGAACCTCGAGGCCGGCAGCGGTGATTTCCATACCGCGGCCATGCCGCTCGAACAGGTAGACGCCCAATTCCTTTTCCAACTGCCGAATCTGCCGGCTCAATGCAGGTTGCGCCACATGGAGCCGGTCCGAAGCCTTGCTCAGGCTGCCAAGTTCGGCCACATGGATCAGGGTTTTCAGTTGCACTACGTCCATCGGTCAACCACTGGCAAAGAAAGGGGCGCCTCTGAACGGCGTTTTCACAGTCTAAAGACAGGTTCGGGGACCAGCTATAGAATTTGAGCATAGCAGCTAGCACCAAAGGCATACGCCACGGCGCGACTGGGCTATCGATACCTCAGACTGTTGAAGACCCTGCCGCCCCCTGTGTTGTGCCGCGATCGGTTGCCGGCTGTGTATCCGGGTCCTGCAGCTCCCCTTCCCACTTGGCGACCACCGCCGTGGCGATCGAGTTGCCTACGGCGTTGGTGGCCGAGCGACCCATATCGAGGAATGTGTCGATGCCCAGAATCAGCAGCAGCCCTGCTTCGGGAATATCGAACTGCACCAGCGTCGCCGCAATAACCACCAGTGATGCACGCGGCACCCCGGCAAGCCCCTTGGATGTAAGCATCAACGTCAGCAGCATCAGGATCTGCGTACCAAGGGTCATCTCGATGCCGTACGCCTGGGCGATGAACAGCACAGCGAAGGTGCAGTACATCATCGAGCCATCGAGGTTGAAGGAATACCCCATGGGCATGACAAAACTGGAAATCTTGCGGCTTACTCCGAATCGGTCCAGCGCCGAGAGCAGTTTGGGATAAGCCGACTCGGAACTCGCCGTGGCGAATGCCAGCAGGAAGGCCTCCTTGATCAGCGCCAGAAGCGCGAAAACCCGCCGGCCCAGGAACAGCGCCCCAGCCATTATCAGCAACAGCCAAAGCACCATCAGCCCCAGGTAGAAGTCGCGCATGAACACCGCGAACGTTGCGAGGATCGACAGCCCGTTAACCGCGACTGTGGCGGCCATCGCTGCCATGACAGCCAGCGGTGCCAGCTTCATGACGTAGCCCGTAATGAGAAGCATGGCCTGGGCCAACTCGTCGGCAAGGCGCACGAGGCCCTTGGCTTTTTCGCCCAGGGCCGCCAGGGCTACACCAAAGAACAGTGAGAACACCACAATCTGCAGGATCTCGTTGTTGGCCAGGGCCTCGACGAACGACCTGGGCACCAGATGCGTGACAAACGCCTTGAGGGTGAAGGCAGATGTCTGGAGGGAAGTGGTTGCGCTCACGTCCGGCAAAGGCAGTGCCAGATGATGCCCTGGCTGCAGGATGTTGGCCATCATCAGGCCCACCGCCAATGAGAGCAGCGAAGCCGTCAGGAACCACATCATCGCTTTGCCAAAGACTCTGCCCACCGCACCGGCGTCGCCCATGTGAGCAATCCCCACCACCAAGGTGGAAAAGACCAGCGGCCCGATCAGCATCTTGATCAGCCTCAGGAATACGTCCGATATCACCGAAATGTACCCGGCAGTCTCGGTAGCAGCTGCCTTGTCAGGGCTGGTGAGGAAAATGACATAGCCGATCACCACACCAAAAAACATGGCGAGCAGTATCCAGCCCGCCAGCGGTAGTCTGAATTTCATTGAGCACCTTTATTCAACCAATAGGGACCGTCACCGCCAGAGCGGTGCACTACGGAACGAAGTAGGACAGTGCAAGATGCCGGAAACAGCATGGTGAGGATAGTGTATCGGCCAATGGCGACTCTGCAGCGGTGAGCCACCCGGCGAGCGTGCGCAGGTAACGAAGCAACATGGAAAATCCTCGTTCTTATTGTTGTTTTGATTCGATAGCGGCGCAGCCGCGACCGAGCAGGCAACCTAACGTTTTCACCTGCTGTCCAGAAGCGCTGAGCGCGTCTATCAGCTATGCCCGCTTTATATAGCCACTGGCGGGCCTGCCCGGGCGTTGCTTCACATGACGCGGCAGTCAGTTGCACTCAACGTCGATGACCTGTGGCATGCCCTCACCTATGCCGCTACGGCATATCTCAAAGAAAAAAACGGTAGTCGTCCTGCGCCGCATCTCGCCGCATGATGAGGAAAAACAAAAGCAGCACTGCCGGGAGATACCCATGTCATCGCAAGAAGCTGAACAGAACTGGCAAGAGGACGTGTTCCGTGTTCTCAAGGCCCACGACGTCAAGCACGTCGTATTCGTACCGGACGCTGGCCACTCGGCGTCTATTCGCATGTCCTATGCAGACCCCGACATCAAGGCCGTTGTGCTCACCACGGAAGAAGAAGGCATTGGCTACCTGGCCGGCGCCTGGCTGGGTGGGGAACGCGGCGCGCTGCTGATGCAATCGAGCGGTGTCGGCAACTGCATCAACACCCTCGCCTTGCAGAACTGCGCTGGTTTCCCCCTGCTGATGGTAGTGACCATGCGGGGTGACTGGGCTGAATTCAACGCTTGGCAAAACCCGATGGGTCAGGCCACTGAAGCCTCCCTGAACCTGATGAAAGTGATGACCTGGCGCGCTGACAAACCTGAGGATGTGGCCCCACTGCTGCATGGCGCCGCCACCATGGCCTTCAACGGCGATGCCGCCACCGCCCTGCTGCTTGGTCAGCGCCTGATCGGAGAAAAGAAATGGGTCAAGTAAGCGCCAACCACGTGCTTTGCCGCCGAGAGGTCGTCCGTACCTTGCTCGCCGATCGCAATGATGTGCTCGTCGTCACCGGCCTGGGCTCTGCCTCCTATGATGTGATGGCCGCGGGTGACCACGACAACAACTACTACCTTTGGGCGGCCATGGGCAGTGCCATTACCGTGGGCTTGGGCCTCGCCAATGCGCAGCCGGACAAAAGCGTGGTGGTTGTCACGGGTGACGGTGAGCTGCTGATGGGGTTCGGCGCACTGGCCACTGTTGCACTGCAGCAGCCGAAAAACCTGACCATCGTGGTGCTGGACAACGGCCACTTTGGTGAAACCGGCATGCAAGTCAGCCACGCCGGCTTCGGCATCCAGCTGGACCGGGTCGCTGAAACCTGTGGCTTTGCCTGGACCCAGGAAATTCGTGAAATGGACGGGGTCCATGCCCTGCGTGAGCGTTTCGCCAACCGGGACGGGGTCAAGCTGGCCACGGTGAAGATCAAAGCCGAAAACCCGCCACGTGTACTTCCGCCGCGTGATGGCCAATACATCAAGAACCGTTTCCGCGCCGCCCTTGGCTTGCGGCCTATTTGACCGTGTTACAGGGTCGGGCCGGCGGCCGAACCACGATGACGCTGCCGGCCTGCCCCACCCTGGAGAATGATGATGATCGACAACAATCAAGAAGAACTCAACGCCATTCGTGAGGGTGTACGTGCCCTGTGTGGAGATTTCCCGGCCGAATACTGGCGCAAGGTCGACGAAGAAAAAGGCTTCCCTGAAGCCTTCGTCAGAGCCATGACTGAGGCCGGCTGGCTGTCGGCGATGATACCCGAGGAGTTTGGCGGCTCCGGCCTGGGTCTGGCCGAGGCCTCGGTGATTCTTGAAGAAGTCAACGCCTGCGGCGGCAACTCCGGCACCATCCATGGCCAGATGTACAACATGTTCACCTTGCTGCGTAACGGCAGCGAAGAACAAAAGCGCTACTACCTGCCCAAACTGGCCAGTGGCGAGCTGCGCCTGCAGTCGATGGGCGTAACAGAGCCGACCACCGGCACCGATACCACCAAGATCAAGACCACGGCGGTTCGCAAAGGCGACAAGTACGTGATTAATGGCCAGAAAGTGTGGATCTCTCGCGTCCAGCATTCTGACTTGATGATCCTCCTGGCGCGTACCACCCCGCTCGCCGAGGTCACCAAGAAGGTCGATGGCATGTCGATTTTCCTGGTCGACCTGCGTGAAGCCATCGGTAACGGCCTGACCGTACAGCCGATTGCCAACCTGGTGAACCACGAAACCAACGAGCTGTTCTTCGACAACCTGGAAATCCCTGCCAGCAGCCTGATTGGCGAAGAAGGCAAGGGTTTTCGCTACATCCTCGACGGGCTCAATGCCGAGCGTACCTTGATCGCCGCCGAATGCATCGGCGATGGCCGCTGGTTCATCGAGAAATCCAGCCAGTACGCCCGTGATCGCGTGGTATTCGGCCGCCCGATCGGCCAGAACCAGGGCGTGCAGTTCCCCATCGCTGAAGCCCACATCGAAATCGAAGCCGCCGACCTGATGCGCTGGCGAGCTTGCGCCGAGTACGACAGCGGCCGCAACGCTGGCGCCGCCGCGAACATGGCCAAGTACCTGGCGGCCAAAGCCAGCTGGGAGGCCGCCAACGCATGCTTGCAGACCCACGGCGGCTTCGGCTTTGCCAATGAATATGACGTCGAGCGCAAGTTCCGCGAAACCCGCCTTTATCAGGTCGCGCCCATCTCAACCAACCTGATCTTGTCCTACGTGGCCGAACATCTGCTGGAACTGCCACGTTCGTTCTGACCCGGGTCCCCCTCGCCAACCGTGAGGGGCCTGCCATAACAAGAGAGACATCAATCATGAGTCAGCCCATTCGCCCACTTGACGGCATAACCGTCATCAGCCTCGAACATGCGATCGCAGCGCCCTTCTGTACCCGTCAGCTGGCCGACCTGGGTGCTCGGGTGATCAAGGTCGAACGCCCGGGCAGTGGCGACTTCGCCCGTGGGTACGATGAGCGCGTCAATGGCCTGGCCTCGCATTTCGTCTGGACCAACCGCTCGAAAGAAAGCCTGGCCCTTGACCTCAAGCAGGATATCGCCGGGGACATCCTTGACCAGCTACTGGAGCAAGCCGATGTGCTGGTGCAGAACCTGGCGCCAGGCGCGGCCGCCCGCCTTGGGTTGAGCTTCGAGCAATTGCACGAGCG
Source organism: Pseudomonas sp. BN505 (assembly GCF_029873175.1). Taxonomy (NCBI): domain Bacteria; kingdom Pseudomonadati; phylum Pseudomonadota; class Gammaproteobacteria; order Pseudomonadales; family Pseudomonadaceae; genus Pseudomonas; species Pseudomonas sp. BN505. Next base: position 1,463 of record NZ_SSOI01000010.1, on the reverse strand, counting down.
CTTCCCGCGGCTCATCGTCTGCGACATCTCCGGCTATGGCGCTGGGGGCCCCTACGAGCAGAAAAAAGCCTATGACCTGCTGATCCAGAGCGAAGGCGGTTTTCTTTCGGTCACCGGTGGGCCCGGCGAAGACGGGATGGCCAAGGCGGGCAACTCGATAGCTGATATCGCTGCCGGTATGTATGCCTATACGGGCGTCCTCTCGGCCGTACTGTTGCGGGAAAAAACCGGCATCGGCAGCCACGTTGAAGTTTCGATGTTGGAGAGCCTGGTGGAGTGGATGAATTACCCGCTCTATTACGCCTACGAGGGTGCCCCGCCACCGCCTCGCGCTGGTGCAGCGCACGCCACGATCTATCCATACGGCCCATTCCCTATTGGCGATGGCAGCACCGTGATGCTCGGCCTGCAGAACGAACGGGAGTGGCAGCTGTTCTGCGAGCATGTGCTGATCCGGCCGGAGCTTGCGGATGACGATCGGTTTTCTGCCAACTTCAAACGCGTGGCCAACCGCGACGCCCTGCGAGCGTTGATCATCGAGGCTTTCGCCCCATTGAGCTTCGATACCGTTATTCAGCGGCTGGACCAGGCCAGCATTGCCAACGCCAAGGTAAACGACATGCAAGGTGTCTGGGAGCACCCACAGCTAAAAGCCCGAGATCGCTGGCGGCGCATCGATACGGCCGCAGGCAGCGTTCCCAGCCTGCTCCCACCCGCCACCAGCAATGCCTTTGCACCACGCATGGGCCCGGTGCCCGCGCTTGGCGAGCATAGCGAAAACATCCTTGCCGAACTTGGCCTGACGCATGAACGAATTCAACAGCTGCGCGCTTCAGGGGTCATCTGACCCCTCTTTTTAACGCCTGTTGTGAAAGCTCAAGAACAGAGTATTACTGCTTATGAAAGTGCTGGTCGCTATCAAACGTGTGGTCGATTACAACGTCAAGGTTCGCGTCAAGGCGGACAACTCCGGCGTCGACCTTGCTAACGTCAAGATGTCCATGAACCCCTTCTGCGAAATCGCCGTGGAAGAAGCCGTACGCCTGAAAGAAAAGGGCGTGGTTAGCGAGATCGTGGTCGTCTCCGTGGGCCCGACCGCCGCCCAGGAGCAACTGCGTACCGCCCTGGCGCTAGGCGCCGACCGTGCCATCCTGGTCGAAGCCGTCGATGAGCTGAGTTCCCTGGCCGTGGCCAAAGCGCTGAAAGCCGTTGTCGACAAAGAGCAGCCACAGCTGGTCATCCTTGGCAAGCAGGCCATCGACAGCGACAACAACCAGACCGGCCAGATGCTGGCCGCGCTGACCGGCTACGCCCAGGGCACCTTCGCCTCCAAGGTCATCGTTGCTGGCGACAAGCTGAACGTCACCCGTGAAATCGATGGCGGCTTGCAGACCGTATCGCTGAACCTGCCAGCCATCGTCACCACCGACCTGCGCCTGAACGAGCCACGCTATGCGTCGCTG
>NZ_SSOI01000009.1:0-3101 GCF_029873175.1 Pseudomonas sp. BN505 | reverse complement strand
TGTTGATTTCTGACTTTTGTCAGATCGTTCTTTAAAAATTCGGATATGTGATAGAAATAGACTGAACACCAGTTTCACTGCTGGTGGATCAGGCTAAGGTAAAATTTGTGAGTTCTGCTCGAAAGAGCAACGTGCGAATTTTCGGCGAATGTCGTCTTCACAGTATAACCAGATTGCTTGGGGTTATATGGTCAAGTGAAGAAGCGCATACGGTGGATGCCTTGGCAGTCAGAGGCGATGAAAGACGTGGTAGCCTGCGAAAAGCTTTGGGGAGTCGGCAAACAGACTGTGATCCAGAGATCTCTGAATGGGGGAACCCAGCCAGCATAAGCTGGTTATCTTGTACTGAATACATAGGTGCAAGAGGCGAACCAGGGGAACTGAAACATCTAAGTACCCTGAGGAAAAGAAATCAACCGAGATTCCCTTAGTAGTGGCGAGCGAACGGGGACCAGCCCTTAAGTTGGTTTGAGATTAGTGGAACGCTCTGGAAAGTGCGGCCATAGTGGGTGATAGCCCCGTACACGAAAATCTCTTATCAATGAAATCGAGTAGGACGGAGCACGAGAAACTTTGTCTGAATATGGGGGGACCATCCTCCAAGGCTAAATACTACTGACTGACCGATAGTGAACTAGTACCGTGAGGGAAAGGCGAAAAGAACCCCGGAGAGGGGAGTGAAATAGATCCTGAAACCGTATGCGTACAAGCAGTGGGAGCCTACTTGTTAGGTGACTGCGTACCTTTTGTATAATGGGTCAGCGACTTATATTCAGTGGCGAGCTTAACCGAATAGGGGAGGCGTAGCGAAAGCGAGTCTTAATAGGGCGTTTAGTCGCTGGGTATAGACCCGAAACCGGGCGATCTATCCATGGGCAGGTTGAAGGTTAGGTAACACTGACTGGAGGACCGAACCGACTACCGTTGAAAAGTTAGCGGATGACCTGTGGATCGGAGTGAAAGGCTAATCAAGCTCGGAGATAGCTGGTTCTCCTCGAAAGCTATTTAGGTAGCGCCTCATGTATCACTGTAGGGGGTAGAGCACTGTTTCGGCTAGGGGGTCATCCCGACTTACCAAACCGATGCAAACTCCGAATACCTACAAGTGCCGAGCATGGGAGACACACGGCGGGTGCTAACGTCCGTCGTGAAAAGGGAAACAACCCAGACCGTCAGCTAAGGTCCCAAAGTCATGGTTAAGTGGGAAACGATGTGGGAAGGCTTAGACAGCTAGGAGGTTGGCTTAGAAGCAGCCACCCTTTAAAGAAAGCGTAATAGCTCACTAGTCGAGTCGGCCTGCGCGGAAGATGTAACGGGGCTCAAACCATGCACCGAAGCTACGGGTATCACCTTTTGGTGATGCGGTAGAGGAGCGTTCTGTAAGCCTGTGAAGGTGAGTTGAGAAGCTTGCTGGAGGTATCAGAAGTGCGAATGCTGACATGAGTAACGACAATGCGAGTGAAAAACTCGCACGCCGAAAGACCAAGGTTTCCTGCGCAACGTTAATCGACGCAGGGTTAGTCGGTCCCTAAGGCGAGGCTGAAAAGCGTAGTCGATGGAAAACAGGTTAATATTCCTGTACTTCCAGTTATTGCGATGGAGGGACGGAGAAGGTTAGGCCAGCCTGGCGTTGGTTGTCCAGGTTTAAGGTGGTAGGCTGGAATCTTAGGCAAATCCGGGATTTCAAGGCCGAGAGCTGATGACGAGTTGCCATTAGGCGACGAAGTGGTTGATACCATGCTTCCAAGAAAAGCTCCTAAGCTTCAGATAACTGGGAACCGTACCCCAAACCGACACAGGTGGTTAGGTAGAGAATACCAAGGCGCTTGAGAGAACTCGGGTGAAGGAACTAGGCAAAATGGCACCGTAACTTCGGGAGAAGGTGCGCCGGCGAGGGTCAAGGACTTGCTCCGTAAGCCCATGCCGGTCGAAGATACCAGGCCGCTGCGACTGTTTATTAAAAACACAGCACTCTGCAAACACGAAAGTGGACGTATAGGGTGTGACGCCTGCCCGGTGCCGGAAGGTTAATTGATGGGGTTAGCGCAAGCGAAGCTCTTGATCGAAGCCCCGGTAAACGGCGGCCGTAACTATAACGGTCCTAAGGTAGCGAAATTCCTTGTCGGGTAAGTTCCGACCTGCACGAATGGCGTAACGATGGCGGCGCTGTCTCCACCCGAGACTCAGTGAAATTGAAATCGCTGTGAAGATGCAGTGTATCCGCGGCTAGACGGAAAGACCCCGTGAACCTTTACTATAGCTTTGCACTGGACTTTGAATTTGCTTGTGTAGGATAGGTGGGAGGCTTTGAAGTGGGGACGCCAGTTCTCATGGAGCCATCCTTGAAATACCACCCTGGCAACTTTGAGGTTCTAACTCAGGTCCGTTATCCGGATCGAGGACAGTGTATGGTGGGTAGTTTGACTGGGGCGGTCTCCTCCCAAAGAGTAACGGAGGAGTACGAAGGTGCGCTCAGACCGGTCGGAAATCGGTCGTAGAGTATAAAGGCAAAAGCGCGCTTGACTGCGAGACACACACGTCGAGCAGGTACGAAAGTAGGTCTTAGTGATCCGGTGGTTCTGTATGGAAGGGCCATCGCTCAACGGATAAAAGGTACTCCGGGGATAACAGGCTGATACCGCCCAAGAGTTCATATCGACGGCGGTGTTTGGCACCTCGATGTCGGCTCATCACATCCTGGGGCTGAAGCCGGTCCCAAGGGTATGGCTGTTCGCCATTTAAAGTGGTACGCGAGCTGGGTTTAGAACGTCGTGAGACAGTTCGGTCCCTATCTGCCGTGGACGTTTGAGATTTGAGAGGGGCTGCTCCTAGTACGAGAGGACCGGAGTGGACGAACCTCTGGTGTTCCGGTTGTCACGCCAGTGGCATTGCCGGGTAGCTATGTTCGGAAGAGATAACCGCTGAAAGCATCTAAGCGGGAAACTTGCCTCAAGATGAGATCTCACTGGGATCTTGAATCCCCTAAAGGGCCGTCGAAGACTACGACGTTGATAGGTTGGGTGTGTAAGCGCTGTGAGGCGTTGAGCTAACCAATACTAATTGCCCGTGAGGCTTGACCATATAACACCCAAGCAATTTGC
>NZ_SSOI01000008.1:0-774 GCF_029873175.1 Pseudomonas sp. BN505 | reverse complement strand
CTCGATGGCGAAGAAGCCGACCAGCAACAGCGCAAGCACCCACCAGCCGGCAACGAACGTCGCCTTGTCGCGGATAGCGGCTTTCGGAGCCTTCAACTGGTCGAGTTCATAGGTACGCGGCAGGTCCTTGCGGAAGAACCACAGCAGCATTCCCAGAGTGGCGGCAATGCTGACCAGGTTCACCGGCACCATGACCGAGGCGTACTCGCTGAAGCCAATGCCAAAGTAGTCGGCGGAAACGATGTTCACCAGGTTGGACACCACCAGCGGCAGGCTCGCGGTATCGGCGATGAAGCCCGCCGCCATGACGAATGCCAGCGTCGCCGCCGGGGAGAAGCGCAGGGCCAGCAGCATGGCGATGACGATCGGGGTCAGGATCAGTGCCGCACCGTCGTTAGCGAACAGCGCCGAGACAGCGGCGCCCAGCAGGATGATGAAGGCGAACAGCTTGCGGCTGCTGCCATTGCCCCAGCGGGCCACGTGCAATGCCGCCCACTCGAAGAACCCCGCCTCATCCAGCAGCAGGCTGATGATGATGACGGCGATGAAAGTGGCGGTAGCGTTCCAGACGATCTGCCAGACCACGGGGATATCGGACAGGCTCACGACGCCCGCCAGCAGCGCCACGACGGCCCCCAGTGCGGCGCTCCAGCCAACACCCAGGCCTTTGGGCTGCCAGATGACGAGAACGATCGTCACCAGGAAAATCAAAAATGCGATCAGCATGACTACAACTCAATCAGCGAAGGGAAGTCTCAAGCACAAGCAACAGGG
>NZ_SSOI01000007.1:0-592 GCF_029873175.1 Pseudomonas sp. BN505 | reverse complement strand
ACCGTCTTTGTTGGTCAGGGTGATGGTGTAGGTGATCTCGCCGCCTTCGGTCACCGAAGGGGTGGCGGTCAGCTTAGCCACAACTTCACTGATACTGTCCGAGATCTCAACGGTAGCCGGGCCACCCAAGGCCAGCTTCTCGAAAGTGGCACCTGGAACGCTAGCGTCGGTAACGCTGAGGGTGATGGAGCCCGCGTCGTGATAGACGTCATCACCCTGAGCCGGGGTCTTGTACTCGACTTCGGTCTTACCGGCTTCGATCGTCACGGTGTCGCCGTTCGACAGAGTGACGGTCAACGGACGGTCCAGCGCCTGGCTTACTTTCACAGTAAAGGAAGGTTGCTGGTCTTCGGTCACATTGCCGTTGCTGACGATGCTTACGGTGACGATATCGACGCTGTCGTTGATGACAGTCGAGGCTGGAGTCGGATTCGGGGTCAGCTGCTCGAAGTTACCGCCGGTGGCGTTTTCGATGGTGACGCTGACGGTCGAGCCGTTGTTGTAGACATCGTTCGCCGGGGTCTGGAAATCGACACTGCCCTGAGTCTTGCCGGCTTCAACGGTGATGGTCTGGCCGTTGGACAGGGTCACG
>NZ_SSOI01000006.1:0-774 GCF_029873175.1 Pseudomonas sp. BN505 | reverse complement strand
CCCTGTTGCTTGTGCTTGAGACTTCCCTTCGCTGATTGAGTTGTAGTCATGCTGATCGCATTTATGATTTTCCTGGTGACGATCGTTCTCGTCATCTGGCAGCCCAAAGGCCTGGGTGTGGGCTGGAGTGCCGCACTGGGGGCCGTCGTGGCGCTGCTGGCGGGCGTCGTGAGCTTGTCCGATATCCCCGTGGTCTGGCAGATCGTCTGGAACGCTACCGCCACCTTCATCGCCGTCATCATCATCAGCCTGCTGCTGGATGAGGCGGGCTTCTTCGAGTGGGCGGCATTGCACGTGGCGCGCTGGGGCAAGGGCAGCAGCCGCAAGCTGTTTGCCTTCATCATCCTGCTGGGCGCCGCCGTCTCGGCGTTGTTCGCCAACGACGGTGCGGCACTGATCCTGACTCCGATCGTCATCGCCATGCTGCTGGCCCTGCGCTTTTCCCCGGCGGCGACGCTGGCATTCGTCATGGCAGCAGGCTTTATCGCCGATACCGCGAGCCTGCCGCTGGTGGTGTCCAACCTGGTGAACATCGTCTCCGCCGACTACTTCGGCATCGGTTTCAGCGAGTACGCCTCGGTCATGGTGCCGGTGAACCTGGTCAGCATCGCCGCCACCCTGGGCATGCTGCTGTGGTTCTTCCGCAAGGACCTGCCGCGTACCTATGAACTCGACCAACTGAAGACTCCCGAGGCCGCTATCCGCGACAAAGCGACGTTCGTTGCCGGCTGGTGGGTGCTTGCGCTGTTGCTGGTCGGCTTCTTCGCCATCGAG
>NZ_SSOI01000002.1:0-506 GCF_029873175.1 Pseudomonas sp. BN505 | reverse complement strand
TGCGCGGCTGGATTCAGGTCGATGAGGAAGGTGCCGTTGGCACCGACTACGCCAGAGCCGATGACGTTACCCTCGGCATCGCGCACTTCGACGGTGGCACCCGGCTCACCACGGCCGCTCAGTGCCAGGCCATCAGCGCCGACCACGATATTGCTCACGGCGCCAGGTGGGGTGATATCGGGGGCATCGAACTGCAGCGGCGCAGACGTGTTGCCGGCCGCGTCCACCAGGCGTACGTCCAGTGCTTCGCCGTTGGCCTGAGCAGGGTTCAGGGTCAAGCTGAACAAGCCATCGGCACCGACGATGCCGGTGCCGATGATGTTGCCACCGGCATCACGCACCTGCACGGTAGCGCCCGCTTCACCGCGACCGGTGAAGGTCACGCCGTCGGCCAAGGCCAGTTCAGTCGGTTGAGCAGGCGGCAGCAGGTCGGCTGAGGTCACCGAGCCCGGCTGGGAAACATTACCGGCGGCATCGGTCAGGGTGACTTGCAGGGTGCTGCCGTC
>NZ_SSOI01000001.1:0-742 GCF_029873175.1 Pseudomonas sp. BN505 | reverse complement strand
GACGCGGCTGCCCGCTGGCGCGGAACCAGTCAGAGTAGTGCCGTCGGCATCGATGGCCAGGTTACTCGGGCTGACTGGTGCAGTGGTCAGTGGTACATCGTACTCGAGGGCAACGGAGGCGTTGCCGCTTGGATCGGTCTGCACCAGGCTCAGCTGTTCACCCGGCTGTACCGCCGGGTCGAGGTTGATCAGGAAGGTGCCGTTGGCACCGACTACAGCAGTGCCGATCAATGTGCCGTTGGCATCGCGCACTTCGACGGTGGCCCCCGGCTCACCACGGCCGCTCAGTGCCAGGCCGTCAGCGCCGACCACGATATTGCTCACGGCGCCAGGTGGGGTGATATCCGGGGCATCGAACTGCAGCGGCGCCGAGGTGTTGCCTGCGGCATCCACCAGACGCACGTCCAAGGCTTCGCCATTGGCCTGCGCAGGGTTCAGGGTCAAGCTGAACAGGCCATCGGCGCCAACAGTGCCAGTGCCGATGAGAGTGCCTGCGGTATCACGCACCTGGACGGTAGCGCCCGGCTCGCCGCGACCGGTGAAGGTCACGCCGTCGGCCAGGGCCAGTTCAGTCGGTTGGGCAGGCGGCAGCAGGTCAGCAGAGGTGACCGAGCCCGGTTGCGACACGTTGCCGGCGGCATCGGTCAGGGTGACTTGCAGGGTGCTGCCGTCAGTGACGGCAGGGGCCAGGGCGATGACGAAGGTGCCATCCGCGCCAACGGTACCCGTCGCGAGGATGTTG
>NZ_SSOI01000005.1:0-532 GCF_029873175.1 Pseudomonas sp. BN505 | reverse complement strand
ACCGTCTTTGTTGGTCAGGGTGATGGTGTAGGTGATCTCGCCGCCTTCGGTCACCGAAGGGGTAGCGGTCAGCTTCGCCACCACTTCGTCAGTGGTGTCCGTCACTTGAACGGTAGCGGCACCGCCCAGTTGCAGGTTCTCGAAGGTAGCGCCGGTGGCGTCTACCGCGGAATTGATACCCAGGCTGATTTCGCCGGAGTCCTTGTAGACGTCATCGCCCTGCGCGTCGTGGGTGTACGGCGCGCTGGTTTCGCCGGCCTTGATGGTGACTTGAGCGTTGTTGCTCAGGGTCACGACCAGGTCGTGGTCCAATGGCTGGTTGATGTGCACGGTGAAGGTCGGTTTGACGTTTTCCGCCACCGCATTCTGGTCGGCCGTGATGGTGACTTGGACCAGGTCGCCTTCGTTGTTGCCGCCTGGGTTGCCCGGCGTACCTGGCTCATCAGTGACGGTGGTGCTGACCGGGGTCTTGTCCAGGGTCAGTTGCTCGAACTTGCCAACATCAGCGCCAGCAACGGTCGCAATCGAGTTG
>NZ_SSOI01000004.1:0-532 GCF_029873175.1 Pseudomonas sp. BN505 | reverse complement strand
GTTGTTGATCGGCAGGCCGTCTTTGTTGGTCAGCGTAATGGTGTAGGTGATCTCGCCGCCTTCGGTCACCGACGGCGTCGCAGTCAACTTGGCCACAACCTCATCGACGGTGTCGGTCACTTGAACGGTGGCCGCACCGCCCAGTTGCAGGTTCTCGAAGGTAGCGCCAGTGGCGTCTACCGCGGAATTGATACCCAGGCTGATTTCGCCGGAATCCTTGTAGACGTCATCGCCCTGCGCGTCGTGGGTGTACGGCGCGCTGGTTTCGCCAGCCTTGATGGTGACCTGAGCGTTGTTGCTCAGGGTCACGATCAGGTCGTGGTCCAGCGGCTGGTTGATGTGCACGGTGAAGGTCGGTTTGACGTTTTCCGCCACCGAAGTCTGGTCGGCGGTGATGGTGACTTTGACCAAGTCACCTTCGTTGCCTGGGGTGCCCGGCTCGTCAGTAACGGTGGTGCTGACCGGGGTTTTGTCCAGGGTCAGTTGCTCGAACTTGCCAACATCAGCGCCAGCAACGGTCGCAATCGAGTTG
>NZ_SSOI01000003.1:0-508 GCF_029873175.1 Pseudomonas sp. BN505 | reverse complement strand
GCCGAGGGTCGACAGGCTGACGCCGGTCTTGCCGGTCAGGCGGCCGTAGGTGGCAGCCATGAAACCTGCAGACTGCTCGTGGCGGGTCAGTACCAGCTTGATCTTCGACTTGCGCAGGGATTCGAGCAGGTCGAGGTTTTCCTCGCCGGGAATGCCGAATACATACTCGACACCTTCGTTTTCCAGGCATTGCACAACGACATCGGCGGCCTTGGCCATCTTGCTTGCTACCTCAAGTGATGGGACGGTGGAAGTCCAGAAATGCGCAGCACGGTACGCTGGCATCGCTCGGTCCAGGGGTAGGAATGCCCTGAATCAAAGTCTTGACGTAGGGTGGGCGTTGGAAAGTCACGTTAATGTAACTGCGATATTGTCGCAGTGCTGCGCTGGCGCCGTTGTAGAACCAACAGTCTTGCTCAGGCTTTGAAAGCGCGCTCGTCTATATTTCTGGCTCGAATTGTGGGAGGCGACTTACCACAGATCCCTGTAGGAGCAGCCTTGTGCTGCG